>JAFQPT010000371.1 GCA_017411665.1 Oscillospiraceae bacterium
AAGGATGGCAACACCGAAACCTTCAACATTACCACCGACAAGGCAACCGTTGGGGAAGCCCTGCTGGAAGAAGGTCTGATTGCAGGGGAAGACGGTCAGTACGGTCTGTACGTCACCGAGGTCAATGGGATCGTTGCAGACTACAATGTTGACCAGACCTACTGGGCGTTTTACGTAGACGGCGCATACGCCGCAAGCGGTGTGGACACCACCGATGTGACAGACGGCAGCACCTACAGCTTTAAGGTTGAAAAATAAATGAAGCTGACAGTACGGGAAACCGCTGTGTTTGCCATGCTGGGGGCACTGATGTATGCGTCCAAAATGATTATGGAAGTGGTGCCGAATGTGCATTTGCTGGGAATGTTTGTTGTGGCATTCACGGCGGTGTATCGGAAAAAGGCATTGTATCCCATTTATGTGTTCGTATTTCTCATCGGGCTGATGAACGGCTTTGCCACATGGTGGCTGCCGTATCTGTACATTTGGGCGGTGCTTTGGGGCGCGACCATGCTGCTGCCGAAGAATGTGCCCGAAAAGTGGAAGCCGCTGATGTATATGGCGGTTTGCGCGGCTCACGGATATTTGTACGGCACACTGTACGCTCCTGCGCAGGCAATGCTGTTCGGACTGGATTTCAACGGTATGATCACATGGATTGCTGCGGGCCTGCCCTTTGATATGGTGCATGGTACATCCAATTTGCTGTGCGGCGTGATGATTTATCCGTTGGTACAGCTTTTGGAGCACATGGAAAAGCACAGCATAGCGTGAAAAATGACAGGCATAGCGCTTTTGCGGTATGCCTGTTTTTATGTTTCCCCAAAGAATGAAAAATGGAAGCTTAACAAAACAATATGAAAGACTCCTATTCGATAAGGGACTTGCAAGTAAAAAAGACCTGCCTACGGGCAGGTCTTTTTTATTATTCGTTGATTTCCGAGAACGGCAGGAAGGTGCACTCTTTGCGCATCTCTGTTTCGGTAAAGGTATTGATGCCGCTCATGAACAGTCGGTCTCCATCCAGAGTCAATTCCGCAAAATAATGCTTCCCGTCAGACAAGGGCTCGTCCAAACGCAGAGTCTGTCCGTCAAAAATCGCTCTGCCGCAATCCTTTTGGTCGGAATTCAGCCATTTGAGGGCCTGTGCGGGGGTTGCAAGGGTATACGCGCTTGCAACCACCCCATTGGGATAGAAGCGATAATAGCTTCTGCATTTGCCTACCGCTTCCATGCTGTAGTCCGTACAGTAAAAGCCATCATAACGAAGCTTTGTTTCCTCCAGTCGGGCAGGCTTTCGAGGGTCAATGACGCGGATATCAATGATTTCCCCCTTGGGCTTCTTTTCTTCCTCTGCGATTTCCGCAAGGGAAATGAAGGTACAGGGGTAATCAAAATTTCTACCGGCATAGGTGGAATACCCAACCAGATCCAGTGCGTTCTCCCGAATCTTACCACGATATTCTATGCGATGCCCGTTCCACAGATGTGAAACAAACCGAACTTCACTGTCGGTCACACTGTAATCCTCTTGCTGATTATAAGATTCGTTCAGCCACTTGCTGACAGGTACAGGGTCTCCGGAGGAACTGCAAGTAACCAGTTTCCCGTTGGGGAAGAAACGGTAATACATACGCTGCTTATCTTCGTTGGGTTCGGTATAATAATAGCCGTCACAACGCAGCTTGGCGGAAACACTTTCTTTTACACCCAGCAGCGCCTTGATGTTGCGCACCAGGATTTCCATCGCTTTGGAATTGCCTGCATAGGCATAATACCGCTGTACACCCGTAAGATAGAAATTAAACTCATCGTTGAGAGAAATATCGTCTGTCATCAGCGGAAAAATGACCTTACGCTCATTGATTGCCAGATCCAGCTCTCTGGAAACCCAAATGGAAGACTGGGTGTCCGGAGACATGACCAGCAGAAAAACAGTGCAGCCGCGAATTGCTGCAGGGATTTCTCTGGCATAATTGGAGCTTGTGGGAATATTGCGCGGGGCCACCCAACATTTAATTCCGTTGGTCTCCAGAATACGGCACATGGAATCTACAAAGCTCGCATCTTTAGAACTATAGCTGATAAATACGTCATGCATCATAACCATCTCTCTTTCCGAACGGTATGGGGCTATTATACCCCCGCTTTTTTTCTTTTGCAAGACAATGAAAGCCCTCATC
>JAFQPT010000372.1 GCA_017411665.1 Oscillospiraceae bacterium
CACCGCAAGCGGTCCCCCTCAGCTCTGCACACCCACAAGGGGCGCCCTTCGCAAGGGGAGGCAAGGTTGCGGCAGTTTACCAACTCTTCAACTTCCCATTTATTGCTCATTTGCCAATAAAAAATGCCGCAGCAAATTTTGCTGCGGCATAAATTGTTTTGTCAATCGAATTTAGTCGAAGTTCAGCATTTCCAGGATCATTTCCTTGGGTCTTGCACCCACAGCCTGTGCCACGATGGCACCGCCGTCCATAACCACCAGAGTGGGGATGGAAACAACACCGAACTTGGCTGCCAGCTGAGGTTCCTGGTCAACATTCACCTTGCCGAACTTAACGTCCAAACGTTCTTGTGCCAGCTTGTCAATGACGGGAGCTACCATACGGCAGGGACCGCACCAGGGTGCCCAGAAATCCAGCAGAACGGGCTTATCGCTATTGAGAACTTCAGCTTCGAAGTTTGCATTGGTAATGGTCAAAACGGACATGTATGAATACCTCCTGTATCTTTTTTCTTCATTATACCACACACTTCGATACTTTTCAATCTATGTGAAAAAGAAAACTGCCTTCCCTTCGGAAGGCAGTTTTGGTTTGTTTTAGGTGACGATGGCGATGACGCCGGTGGAAATCGCCATAACGACAATTCCCGCGATGATTACGCCCAGTACGCAGGCAGGGCCGCTTTTTCGCAGAGGGATATTCATCAAGGCAGCCACCAGAGAGCCTGTCCATGCGCCTGTGCCGGGCAGGGGGATGGCAACCAGAATCACCAGACCCCACAGCGCATACTTTTCCACCACGTCGGACTTTTCCGCTGCGCGGCGTTCCAGTTTATCTACCAATGCTCCGAATTTGGGAGATGTTTTTCGCATAATCAGAAAAACATGCTCGATAAACAGGATGATAAAAGGAATGGGGATACAGTTGCCGATGACGGCAGCCAGATAGCAGGTGACAGGGTCAAGCCCAAGCGCCAGACCGAAGGGAATGGCTCCGCGCAGCTCCACTACGGGAGTCATACCCATAATCAAGGTTTGCAGAAAGGGATTGAGCATATTAGTATGCGACACCCCAGTAAATCATCTTCTTAGCAGGCTTGCCGCAGCAAACGCAGGTTTCGCCCACAGCTTCCTGTTCCAGAGGCATGCAACGGGAGGTAACGCCTGCCTGTTCCTTCATCTGCAGTTCGCATTCCAGGTCGCCGCACCACATGGTCTTTGCAAAACCGCCGTTGGTGTCCATGAAGTCCTTTACTTCAGCCAGAGTCTGGCAGACCTTGGTGTTGCTTTCGCGGTTTGCCAGTGCGCGAGCGTACAGAGCGTCGTGTACTTCATCCAGCAGACGAGCGACGGTTGCTTCCAGCTCAGCCAGAGGCACGAAAATCTTTTCGCGGTTGTCGCGGCGGCAGATGCAGCACTGACCCTTTTCCATGTCCTTGGGGCCGATTTCCACGCGCAGGGGAACACCCTTCATTTCGTATTCCGCAGCCTTCCAGCCCATGGACTGTTCGCTGGCATCCATCTTTGCGCGAATGCCTGCAGCCTGCAGACGACCCAGCAGGTCTTCCGCTGCTTCAATGACACCGGGCTTGTGCTGTGCTTCGGGGATGATCATTGCCTGAATGGGAGCAATGCGGGGAGGCAGTACCAGACCGTTGTTATCGCCGTGGGTCATGATGATGCCGCCGATCATACGGGTGGATACGCCCCAGC
>JAFQPT010000373.1 GCA_017411665.1 Oscillospiraceae bacterium
ACAGTGTCAACTCCGACCGTATGTTTGACATGTTTAGCCGATGTGATAAGGAAGGCCCCCGGCAGATCCTCGCTTATTATGCGAGGGCCCGCTTCGCTCGCTTTGTGATGATTTCTTGAAATCGCGTCGGCAAAGCCGATAGAGCATTTCCGCAGAAATGCTCGCGATGAAACAATTTATCGGACGTTTGTTTCCGAAACAGTGTGACCGTGCTTCCATCGAATGTCAAAGGAATTGTGTGTACGAATTGAAAAAACATTTGACAAGACACCTGTCTGGGCGTATCATAATTATATCCATTTAAAGGAGTAAAATATGAAGTTCGTATCTTTTGCTTTTGCATATTTCTACTATTACTTTATGCAGAAAAAAGTAATAGCGATTTGTGCTGCATAACCTACGGAGTTCAGGCGAATTAGAATCTTACCGAACCGTACAGCAGGAATCGCTGTACGGTTTTTCGTTTTTCGGGAGGTAACAGTATGATCGTTGTATTGAAACAGGGCGTTAGCGAAAAGCAAATCGAAAAACTCAGCGGCTGGCTGCGCGCAAAAGGCGTAGAGCCCGATATTTCCCGCGGTACCGATGTGACCATCATGGGTTTGGTGGGTGATGTCAGCAAAATCGACACTGAGCTCATCGAAGCATTGGACATGGTACAGTCTGTCAAGCGGGTTTCCGAGCCCTTCAAGCAGGCAAATCGCAAGTTCCACCCCGATGACACGGTGGTTACCGTGACCGAGAATGTCAAAATCGGCGGCGGCCATTTTGCCATCATGGCAGGGCCCTGCTCTGTGGAATCCGAAGAACAGATTATCTACTGCGCTGAACGTGTGAAGGCGGCAGGGGCCAAAATCCTCCGCGGCGGGGCCTTCAAGCCCAGAACCTCTCCCTACGCATTCCAGGGCATGGGTGCAGAGGGAATCCGTCTGCTGCTGGAGGCAAAGGCGGCTACAGGTCTGCCTATTGTCACCGAGCTTATGGACAGCAAGCATCTGGATTTGTTTGCAGATATCGACGTCATCCAAATCGGTGCCCGCAATATGCAGAACTTTGAGCTGTTGAAGGAAGTGGGCCGCTGTCAAAAGCCCATTCTGCTCAAGCGCGGTCTGGCAAATACTTTGCAGGAATGGCTTATGAGTGCGGAATACATCATGTCCGAGGGCAACCACAATGTGATTTTGTGTGAGCGCGGCATCCGCACCTACGAGACCTACACCCGCAATACCCTCGATCTGTCCGCTGTGCCGGCGGTACATGAACTGAGCCATCTGCCTGTAATCGTTGACCCCAGTCACGCTACGGGACGCAGCGGGATGGTGCATCCCATGGCAATGGGCGCTGTGGCAGTGGGTGCCGACGGACTGATGATTGAAGTACACAACGATCCTCCCCGTGCCAAGTGTGACGGCGCACAGTCTGTTACCCCCGATGCATTTGACAAGCTGGCTGCTGATGTGATGCGCCTGCGTGCAGCTGTGAAAGGATGAGAGACATGAGCGAACAAAAACTGACAGTCGGTATCGTCGGTCTGGGTCTCATGGGCGGCAGCTTTGCAAAAGCCTACCATGAAGCGGGGCATCGTGTATTGGCATTTAACCGCAGCCGTGATACACTGGATATAGCGATGATGAACGGGGTTGCCGACGATGAGCTGAATGAAGAAACCATCGCGCAGTGCGATTTGATTATCATTGCCCTGTACCCACAGGCGACCATCGAATACCTGCAGCGCATGGCACCCTATATTGCCACCCACACTGTGGTCATCGACACCTGCGGCGTCAAGCGCAAGGTGTGTGAGGCGTGCTTCCCCATTGCGGAGCAGTACGGCTTCACCTTCGTGGGCGGTCATCCCATGGCAGGCACCCAATTCTCCGGCTACAAATACAGCCGCGCCACTATGTACAAGGATGCGGCCATGATTATTGTGCCCCATCGGTTTGACAGCATCGAGTTTTTCGACGAGGTCAAGTCTCTGCTGGCTCCCTGTCGATTCGGGCGCATGACCATTACCACGGCAGAAAATCATGACCGCATGATTGCCTTCTCCTCTCAGATGGCGCACGTGGTGTCCAATGCTTTTGTGAAAAGCCCCTCTGCCAGAGAGCACAAGGGCTATTCTGCAGGCAGCTACAAGGATATGACCCGTGTTGCATGGCTGAATGAGACCATGTGGGCGGAACTGTTTCTGGAAAACAAAGACTTCCTGCTGCAGGAGCTGGACGTACTGATGGACAACCTCAGTCAGTACCGCGCTGCTCTGGCAGAGGAAGATGAACCGAAAATGAAGGCTCTTCTCAAGGAAGGCCGACTCATTAAAGAAGAGGTGGACAAGGTTGACTACCGTTCCCGTTAAAGCATCAAAAACATACAACATCCACATCGGCACAGGTCTGATGGATAAGGCAGGGGAATATCTCCGCACGGTTACCAAGGGCGACAGCATTATGCTGGTCAGCGGTGACATTGTCTCCGAGCTTCATGCATCCCGTGTCCGCAGGGCGCTGGAGGGAGCAGGATATCAGGTGTTTCAATTTGTGTATCCCCACGGGGAGCAGAGCAAGACCCCCGAAACCTACTTTGCCCTGCTGAACGCTTTGGCGGAGGCGGGAATCACCCGCAGCGACACCATTGTGGCACTGGGTGGCGGGGTCACGGGCGACCTTGCAGGCTTTGCGGCTGCTACCTATCAGCGCGGCATTTGCTATGTCCAGATGCCCACCACACTGCTGGCAGCGGTGGATTCCTCTGTTGGCGGAAAGACCGCCATCGACCTGCCTGCGGGGAAGAATCTGGCAGGAGCATTTTATCAGCCTGCCATGGTGTTGTGCGATTTGGACGCATTGGCAACCCTCCCCGAGGATGTATTCACAGACGGCTGCGCGGAAGTCATCAAATACGGTGTCATTTGGGACGAAGCGCTGTTTGAGCAGCTGCGCAGCGGCATTAAAGCGAATTTGGAGCAGGTTATTGCACGCTGCGTGACCATCAAAGCGGAAGTGGTGGGTAAAGACGAATTTGACAACGGGCTCCGCGGCATTTTGAACTTCGGACATACTGTCGGTCATGCAGTGGAAAAGTGCTCCGACTTCGGTGTTTCCCACGGCAGTGCCGTTGCCATCGGGATGGTAATCGTCAGCAAGGCGGCAGCTCTGGCGGGGATCTGCGACGGCAGCGTATTTGACCGTGTACTGGCACTGGTGAGTGCTTACGGACTGCCCACGAAAACAAACTTTGAACCCGATGCATTGCTGCAGGCAATGCTTTCCGATAAAAAGCGTGCAGGTGCGAAGATTTCCTTGATTATTCCCAAGAAAATCGGCGCGGTACGCATTGAAAAAATGGGACTGGAGGAGATGGACAAGCTCCTGCGTCCCGCACTGGAGGGACAGACATGGAAGTGAAAATCATTCCTCACGGGCTGCAAGGCACCATCACGCCTCCTCCCTCCAAAAGTCAGGCCCATCGCTTGATTATTGCGGCCGCCCTCAGTGAGGGAGACTGCATCATTTCCAACGTGGCCTTTTCCAAGGACATACTGGCAACGCTGGATGCCATGAAGCAGCTGGGCGCACGCTGGGAAAAGCGTGATGATCACTGTATTCTGGTGAAGGGTGTGCGCAGCGGTGCACCGATTCTCGCAGAAGACGGTCTGCCCCACATCGACTGCGGAGAAAGCGGATCTACCCTTCGTTTTCTGATTCCCATTGCGTTGGCAGTGGCAGGCGGCGGTGTGTTCACCGGCCGCGGCAGACTGATGGAACGACCTCAGAAGCCCTATTTTGATCTGTTCGATGAAAAGGGCATTGCATATGCACAGGAAAATGGTGAACTGATGGTCAGAGGACAGCTGAAAAGCGGACCATATGCTCTTGCAGGGGATGTTTCCAGCCAGTTTTTCACAGGTTTGCTGTATGCCCTGTCTCTGTCAGAGGGCGAGAGCATCATTCAGTCCACTACGACTCTGGAAAGCCGCAGTTATATCGACATGACCATTGATGCATTGCGGGAATTTGGTGTTGCCGTTGCGGAAGTTGAGGGCGAATACCCCGCATTTTGCGTCAAAGGCGGTCAGCGGTATTGTGCCCGCGACTGCAGTGTGGAAGCCGACTGGTCGCAGGCGGGCTTCTACTATGCCGCCAAGGGCATCGGCAATGAGATTGAAATGACAGGCATGAATGCATATTCCGTGCAAGGGGATATGAAAATTGTGCCTTACTATTTAAAAATGCTGCAGAGCGGGGATGTGGAGCTGGATGTATCCGACTGCCCCGATTTGGTACCGCCGCTGGCGGTGCAGGCAGCACTGCGGGGGAAGGGCAACATCACCCGCATCGTCAACGCAGCACGACTGCGTATCAAGGAATCCGACCGTCTGACGGCGGTCACTACGGTGCTGAATGCACTGGGCGCACACATTGAAGAGCTCCCCGACGGACTGGTGATTTACGGCAGGGATGCATTGGAAGGCGGCGTTACCGTTGATCCCTTCAACGACCATCGCATTGCCATGATGACTGCCATGGCAGCCACTCGCTGCCGCCGGCCTGTTACGGTTTTGAATGCAGAGTGTGTGCAAAAGTCCTATCCCGATTTCTGGGAGGACTATGAAAGACTGGGCGGAGCAATCCGCAGGGAGGCAGAAGTATGATCAGCTATACGATTTTCGGTGAGTCTCACGGCCCTGCCATCGGCGTGGTCATCACAGGACTGCCCTCAGGTCTGGCACTGGATATGGATGCGGTTGCAGCGGAAATGGCGCGCCGTGCACCCGGACAGGACAAGACCTCCACTCCCCGCAAGGAAAAAGATGCGGTAGAGATTCTGTCGGGCTTGTTTGAAGGCATAACCACAGGCACCCCATTGTGCGGTGTCATATATAATACGGATACCCGCAGCAAGGATTATTCCAAGCTGAAGGATCTGCCCAGACCCTCCCACGCGGATTACACGGCCTCTATCCGTTACGGCGGATACAGCGACTACCGCGGCGGCGGTCACTTCTCCGGCAGACTGACGGCTCCGCTGGTGTTTGCAGGTGCGGTGGCAAAGCAGCTGCTGGCGCAGCAGGGCATCGAAATTGCAAGCGGTATTTCTGTACTGGGCGGGGTGAAAGACCCTACGGCGGAACAGATTGAGGAAATCATTCTGGCAGCCAAGGCAGACTGTGACAGTGTGGGAGGAGCAATTAGCTGCAGCGTCAGCGGGGTGCCCGCAGGCTTCGGCAGCCCCGATTTGGGCGAGAATGCGGAAGGCATTTTTGCCAAGCACCTGTTTGCGGTGCCGGGCGTGAAGGGCATCGAATTCGGTGCGGGCTTTGCTTTTGCCTCCATGCGGGGCAGCGAGGCCAACGATCCCTTCTGCATGGAGGGGGACACCGTCAAAACGGCTACCAATCACGCAGGCGGCATCAACGGCGGCATCACCAACGGCATGCCCTTGACCTTCCGTGTGGCTATGCGCCCCACACCCTCCATCGCAAAGCAGCAGCAGACTGTGAGTCTGTCGGCAAAGACCAATGAAACCCTTGTGATTGAAGGTCGCCATGACCCCTGCATTGTCAAGCGTGCCCTGCCTGTCATTGAAGCGGCGGCGGCTCTGGCGGTATGTGAACTGATGAATATCTAAACGGAGTGGAACACTATGAAAGATATTACCGAACTGAGAGCGGAAATCGATGTTGTGGACAGACAAATCATGGAGCTGTTCCGTCAGCGCATGGAAATTTCCGAGGGGGTTGCCGCCTATAAGCAGGCAGTGGGCAAGCCCATTTATGACCCCGAGCGGGAACGCCAGAAGCTGGTGAAAATTGCCAAGGAGGCAGGCCCCGACTTGCGCACAGGGGCAATCATGCTGTTTTCCACATTGTTTGAGCTGAGCAGCGCACACCAGATGAAGGCAATGGGCAAGCACACCGACTTGTCTGACCGCGTGGCAGATGCCGTGTCCAACGGGCCGCTGCGTTTCCCCGAATACCCCAGTGTGGCCTGCCAGGGTGTGGCAGGGGCATACTCCCAGATTGCCTGCACCAAGCTGTTCCGCATGCCCGATATCAGCTATTTCCCCTCCTTTGAGGATGTGTTCGATGCCATCGAAAACGGACTGTGCGAATATGGTGTACTGCCTGTTGAAAACAGTACCGCAGGCATCGTCAATAAGATTTACGACCTGCTGGTGCAGCACAATTGCTACATTGTCCGAAGTGTCCGTTTGAAAATCGACCACTGTCTGCTGGTAAAGCCCGGCACCCGTCTGGAGGATATTAAGGAGATCTATTCCCACGAGCAGGCAATCAACCAGTGCGCAGGCTTCCTCAAGGGATTGCCCGGTGTGAAGGTTACTGTGAAGCCTAACACCGCTATGGCTGCCAAAATGGTGGCACGCTCTGAGCGCAATGATGTGGCGGCACTGTCCTCCATTTCCTGTGCCCAGCTGTACGGACTGGAATGTCTGAAGGCAAGCGTACAGGATAAGGGCAATAATTACACCCGATTCATCTGCATCTCCAAGGAACTGGAGATTTTCCCCGGTGCGGACCGCACCAGTATCATGTGTGTGGTACACCACCGTCCCGGCTCTCTGGTAAAGGTGCTCAGCCGCTTCTCCGCGCTGGGTCTGAATCTGCAGAAGCTGGAAAGCCGTCCGATTCCGGACAGCGATTTTAACTTTATGATGTTTATGGACTTTGATGCGCCTATGTACTCCGAGGAATTGGTACAAATCCTCACAGAGCTGGAAAGCCTGTGTGAACGATTCCAGTATCTGGGCAGCTATCATGAAGTAGTATGAGGTGAAGCGTATGATGGAATACGGTCTTTTGGGACGCAAGCTGGGCCACAGCTTTTCTCCCCAGATTCATAAAATCATCGGTGGCTATGACTACGGCCTGTTTGAACGGGAACCCGAAACTCTGGCAGATTTCTTTGCCAACGGCACCTTCAAGGGCATTAATGTCACCATTCCCTATAAAAAGGATGTCATTCCCTACTGCCATACCCTGTCTCCTCAGGCAGCGGAAATCGGCAGTGTGAATACCATTCGCCGCATGCCCGACGGCACCTATTTCGGCGATAATACCGACTACTACGGCTTCATGTACATGGTCAAAAACTCGGGCGTGTCCGTCGCAGGCAAGAAGTGTGTGCTGTTCGGTGACGGCGGCGTTGCACCCACTGTCCGCACTGCACTGCGTGATTTGGGTGCTGCAGAGGTAGTCACCGTGTCCCGCAGAGGGGAAAACAACTTCTCTAATCTGTACAGACACTATGACGCACCCATTCTCGTCAATGCCACACCTGTGGGCACCTACCCCAATAACGGGGTGTCCGTGACGGAATTGGCACCCTTTACCAAGCTGGAAGCGGCATATGACCTTGTCTATAACCCTGCGGTTACCGATTTTTTGCGACAGGCAAAGGAGTTGGGCGCAGTGGCGGTCAACGGTCTGGGTATGCTGGTGGCACAGGCAAAGCGTGCGGTGGAAATCTTTCTGGATACCGAGATTTCCGATGACGTAATCGAAACCGTCCGCAAGCAGATTGCGCTTCGAAATATGAACATTGCGCTGATTGGCATGGCGGGCAGCGGAAAGACCACCACAGGCAAGGCGCTGGCAGAGCGTCTCGGACGTGAGTTTGTGGATACCGATGAGCTCATCAATCAGTTTGGCTGCAGACCCATCCCCGATATTATTAAATACGAAGGGGAAGAGGTGTTCCGCGGAATCGAAACCTATACCCTGTCGGAAATGGCAAAACGCAGCGGACTGGTCATCGCCACAGGCGGCGGCATCGTGACCCGTCCCGAAAATCTGCCTCTGCTCCGTCAAAACAGTGTGACTGTTCTGCTCCACAGATCTGTGGAAGATCTGCCTGACCATGGCAGACCCCTTTCTCAGAAGTATGGGGTAAAGGCGCTGTATGAAAAGCGCAAGCCTTTGTATGAAGCCTTCGGCGAATACAAGGTAGAATGCACCGGTGTGGAAGAAACCGTGGACAAGATTCTGGAGGTGCTGGGACTGTGAAGCTATTGGTCATCAATGGGCCCAACATCAACATGCTGGGCATTCGTGAGCCTGCCATTTACGGCAGAACGACCTATGAGGGGCTGTGCAATTATCTGGATGCGGTGGCCAAGGAGCTGGATGTGGACATGGAGCATTTCCAGTCCAACTACGAAGGGGACATCGTGACGAAAATTCAGAAAGCCTATAAGGTGTATGACGGCATCGTCATCAATCCTGCGGCCTATACCCATACCTCCGTTGCGATTCTGGATGCGCTGAAGGCTGTGGGCATTCCCGCGGTGGAAGTGCATATTTCCGACCCCATGGAGCGGGAAGAGTTCCGCCATATCTCCTATGCGGGGCTGTACTGCGAAAAGACCATTCGCGGCCACGGAATCATAGGCTACGGTGAGGCGATGGAGTATTTGAAAGAGAAATACGGTTCATAAAATAAGGAGAGAGTTTTTAAATGAAATCATCCGGCGAATTGAAAAGAATTGCCAAAGATGCGCTGCAGAATAAGTGGAGCGTTGCGGCAATGGCTGCGCTGCTGGCAGCTTTGATGGGTGCTGCGACATTTTATGTCAGCGTGGTCGGTGAGGTCACCGTGGAAGCGCTGATGGAGGATATGGACTGGCTGAACACCTCGGCAGAGTATGACCTGCTGTTTGTGCTGGCACTGCTTTTGAGTGCTGCAGGCATATGGAAGCTGATTTGCGCGGTCATCGGCGGTGCCGTCAGACTGGGATACGGCTCGTTTAACCTGCGTTTGATTGACGGAGAGTCCGTAACGGTCAAGGAGCTGTTCGGGAAATTCAACCTGCTCGGAAAGGGCTTTCTAATGAACCTGCTGATGGGCCTGTTTACTGCGCTGTGGTCTTTGCTGCTCTTCGTACCCGGTATTGTGAAGAGCTATGCGTACGCAATGACCCACTATATTCTGGTGGAAAACCCCGAGCTGTCGGCGCTGGATGCCATTTCCCATTCCGACAGTCTGATGACAGGTCACAAGGGGAAGCTGTTTTTGCTGGATTTGAGCTTTTTCGGCTGGTATCTGTTGGCGACGGTGCTTTTTGCCGTCTGGCTGTTTGCAATCATTTTCTCCCTGTATCTGGATCATTTCGGTTTGACACTTCTCGTCATTGTTTTGGGTGCATTGGGACTGACGGTTGGAGAAATATACCTGCATGCCTATTTTGAAGCGGCCCGCACCGCGTTTTATCGGGAGCTCAGTCCCGCAAAGCCCAAGGAAATTCCATTGATGTTTGAGTAATTTGAAAGGAGCCGCATCATGACTGTCATCAAAGAAGAACTGTATCGCAACCATATGAAGCTGACGGAATTTGTTGTACCCGAAGATGTGGTTGCCATTGAAGAAGAGGCCTTCCGCAACTGCGTGAAGCTGGAAAAGGTGATTTTGCCCGAAGGGCTGGCTTCTGTTGGGGAAGAAGCCTTCCGTGACTGTGTTTCCCTGCGGGAAATCCGCATTCCTGACAGCGTAGAGGTCATCCAGGAGGAGGCCTTCCGTGACTGCAAGGCGCTGCGTGAAGTGAAGCTGGGATATATGCTGGAGGAAATTGGCGAAGAGGCCTTCCGCGGCTGCCGTAATCTCCGTGAAATCATTCTGCCCGACCGCGTGGAAGAAATCGGCGACGAAGCCTTCCGCGGCTGTGTATCCATGATTGCGGCGGAAATCCCCGCATCTGTGGAGGAAATCGGGGACTATGCCTTTATGGACTGCCCCAAGCTGACCATTTATACGGTTGGCGGCAGTGTGGCGGCGGTGTATGCCCAGAAGCTGGGGATCCCCGTGAAGCCTGTCAGCGGCAGCGAGCAGCTGAAGGATAAGCACATCGTGCTCAGCGGCCTGCGCGGTCATCAGAGAGAGCAGGTCATGGAAGTGCTGGAAGCAGCAGGCGGCATCTTCAAAGAAGAGGTCTGCGGCAATACGGCCTATCTCATTTATGACCCCGAAGATGGTACCGATACCAAGAAATACGAAGAGGCTCTGGACTATCAGCAGAAGGCCACAGGCATCCTGCTCATGGACTACAGAGAGCTGATTGAATAAAAAAGGCTCCCTCATCAGAGGGAGCCTTTTCTGTCTGTCGACACCGTTTTCTTGCGTAAACGGGTTTGGGATGATACAATACACCTAACATTTCACGATGGAGGACAAGCAGTGAACAAGTGCATGAAAAACAGAATAACGGTTTTCCTTGTGCTGCTGTGCCTGCTGCTGTGCGGCTGTAAAGGGCTTGCGGGGACACAGACCTCCCCTGCGCCCGACGTTACTGCCACACCCGAGCCCACACCCGTACCTCTCAACGAGCCGCTGCAGCTGAATCTGCCTTCCGAGCTCACCGACGGGGACGCAGCTACATGGGTGGGCGGTTATATGGTGCTCCATAACGAGGAACGCAAAATCGGCAGCATTTATCTGGAGTGGGACAAGATTCCCGACCGGTGGACACTGACGGCTGACGGCAAAGAGGTCGTTGTGGAACAGGATGGGTACCTCCATCAGTATGTGGTGTTGGATGAGCCTGCGACCGAAGTGACCTTCACAGCGGATGTGCCCCTTTGCGATGTCTTCGCCTTTGAAAAAGGCGCGGATTTGCCCGACTGGGTGCAGGTCTGGCAGCCGACTTTAGAGCATGCGGACCTGTTGCTGCTGCCTACTCACGCCGACGACGAGCATGTGTTTTTCGGCGGCATGATGCCCTATTATGCAGGCGAGCGAGGCTACAAGGTACAGGTCGTGTATTTGACACACCACTGGAAGCAGCTGTACCGTCCGCACGAGCTGCTGGACGGGCTTTGGACTGCGGGGATTCGCAATTATCCCGTCATTGGCCCATTTGAGGATAGATGGGCGGACTCTCTGAAGGAAGCGGAGGCGATGTACAGCCGTTACAATGCGGCAGCGTTCCTCACAGAGCAGCTGCGTCGGTTTAAGCCCTCCGTGGTCATCGGGCATGACCTGCAAGGAGAGTACGGCCACGGTATGCATGTGCTCAATGCGGTGTCTTTGACAGATGCAATTCTTGCGGCTACGGATGCCAGCTGCTTCCCCGATTCCGCTGCGGTTTACGGCACATGGAATACGCCGAAGCTGTATCTGCATCTGTATCCCGAAAATGAGATTATCATGGACTGGTCTGTGCCGCTCAATGCATTTGGGGGCAAAACCGCTATGGATGTGGCAAGGGAAGCCTTTGCCCATCACGTGACTCAGCAGGGCTTCTTCTATGTGTACGGAGAAGGAGATGCTTGGGACAGCCGCCGCTTCGGCCTGTATCGCTCCACTGTGGGAGAAGATGTGGTCGGCGGAGATGTATTTGAACATATTACGAGCTTTTATTAAAAATAGGCGATGAGTACTCATCGCCTATTTTTAATTTTCCATATGCTTACCCAAAAACAGGGCGACGGTCTGTGCCAGCTTCTTTTCCACATCGGATGTGCTGTGCTGCTGCGCGTTTCCCAGAAACAGCACTCCGCCCAGTACATCTCCTTCCGACAGGATGGGAGCTGCGATTTCCACCCGAAACTCGCTGTCTGTGCCGATGGGCATCAGCCCCATGGAGTCCAAAGGTGCGTGATACAGAGTGCGGGCGTTGAGGGTCTGCTCCAGCTCCTTGCTGATGGGCTTTTCCGCAATGGAACGGAAGCCGCTGCCTGCGGCTGTGATGATGGCGTCTCTGTCGCAGATGGCGGTGAGATGGCCGGTGGTTTTGTTGAGTGCGTGGCAGATCTGCCCTGCGAAATCCCCCAGCTCACCCATGGGGGAGTACTTTTTGAAGATGACCGCTCCATCACGGTCAGTAAAGATTTCCAGCGGGTCGCTTTCCTTAATGTGAAGGGTGCGGCGAATCTCCTTGGGAATGACCACTCTCCCGAGGTCGTCAATTCTGCGCACAATACCTGTTGCTTTCATATATCCATTTCTCCTTTGTGTCACTTGGTGTTCCGCATTAGTATCACTCACTTTTTTGAAATTATGAGCAGATTTCCCTGTTTGTTTTGACAGAAAAATCACTTGAATATTGTATACAATTGGAAAATTTTGTGATATTGTAAGCGATAGAAAATTTGATTTCATCGGAATGGAGGTGTTTTCGTGAGACCGTTTTCCCGCATTCGCATGACTGCTTCCGCTCTCTTTGGCGCGGTGGCGGTGTTGTTCTTCGTTTTCTTTATTTATATGGGTCTGACCGAGAACATTTCCGTTTATTCCGGCAGACACGCCCATGATTTCCACGCAATCACGGATTACACGGTGGAGTATGTGGAGGATTCCGCTGCGCCTGCAGGTGTTCGGACGGTGTACACATGGGAAATGCACGATGTGGCAAACAGCGAAAGCTGTCTGTGTTTCTATCTGGTGCACCATTTTGCCAAGGTCTACATTGACGGTGAGCTGATTCACAGTCTCACTGCCCGCGAAACCAATCGTATGGGGGGTACTGTCAGCAGCAACTGGGTCACTGTGCCTGTACACGAGGAGGACAACGGGAAGCAACTTCAACTGGTGCTGACACCGCTGTTTGCCGAAATGGTAGACTTTGAGCCGGAATTTTTGCTGGGCTCTCATTTCACCATCGTCTTTGATCAGCTGCGGCAGGATCTTCCTCAGCTGTTTATCTCCATGCTGTGCATCATTCTGGGTGTGCTGATTATTATTGTGCAGATGTATTTTAATATCCGCACCCATGCCCGCAGTGTGGATATGATTTATCTGGGCAGCTTTGCAAATCTTCTGGGCTTATGGAGACTGACAGACCTAAAGTCTGCGCCCATTATCTTCTCGTCCAATCCCATGGTGCTGGGGTATATCAGTATCGGCTGCCTGTTTTTGTGCAGTGTGGTACTGTTGCTATATGCAAGCACCCTGTTTTCCGAAAAGAAGGCGACGCCGCTTCTGGTTTTCTCTATGGCAGGCTCGGCTGTCTCTCTGGTGGTTTTGCTGATCCAGATACTGGGGATTTTAGATTTCAAGCAGATGCTGCCTATCAGCCACGGGATGCTGATTGTGACCATTGTCAGTGTGCCTGCGGTGACGATGATTTATCGTCATACCGACCACGGACGCCATATCAGCAGTGACTGGTTCTACTTTTTGATTCTGGCTGCAGGGATGCTTCTGGACTTGCTGCAGTATTATATTCACGGCAGCTCCGCTCATGTGGTTTTCACGGTTGTGGGATTTTTGCTGTACACATTGATTGTGTTCGTAACCAATATTCTGGATACGACCCACAAAGCCTATGTGGATGCCCCCACAGGGCTTGTCAATCGCGCACACTGGGACGAGCTGATGCATGACGATCGTCTGGAAGCGGAGTTTGTGGGGATGATCATGATGGATTTGAACGGCCTCAAGAAGGTCAACGACACCTACGGTCACGCGAAGGGAGACTTGATGATTCGTCGGTTTTCCGCGCTTTTGCTGGATACTTTCCCCTCCAGCAGCCACATCTGCCGTTGGGGCGGCGATGAGTTTGCGGTGATGATGGTGGGCTCTGCGGCCAAAAAACTGGAGCAGTATGTTGCGGCGCTGCGGCAGACAGTGGATGCCTACAATGCCGAAACAGAGGACTTGCCCATTTCCTACGCTCTCGGATATGCTTTTTCCACGGAGTTTGAGGGCATCGGCAATTTGGAATTGCTGACAAAAGCAGACGAGCGCATGTATCAAGATAAAAAATCTGCTCGCAGATAATAAAAAGCACCGCCAACGGCGGTGCTCTTTGTTTTTTTGTCGATGCTTATATGGTAGCTGCGTTATAGAAAATCCCCCCACAGAGGACTGTGGGGGGATCATTTTAAGAATTACTTGTTCTTCTTGTTTTTGCCGTTGCCGTTGTTGGTCTTGGTTTCTTCCTCAACTACTTCGGTTTCTTCCTCGACTACAGGTTCTTCTTCAACTACGGTTTCTTCCGCGGTTTCTTCAACAGCTTCTTCGACTACAGGTTCTTCGGAAACGATTTCTTCAACTGCGGATTCTTCAGCAACTTCAACTGCGGGTTCTTCGGAAACGATTTCTTCAGCAGCTTCGATTTCTTCCGCGACAGTTTCTACTGTTTCTTCAACTTCTGCTTCCAGATTGATGAAGGTGTAGGTTACGGTCTTGGTCTTATTCTTGTTGTGCTGGTATTCGATGGTCTGTTCACCGAAGCCGAATACAACTTCAGCATCTACGGGTGCGCCCAGCTCATCGATGATGGCAGCCAGAGCTGCATCGTCAACTTCTTCGGAAGTCCATACCACAGCGGGAATCTTGCCGCTTGCAGCAATGTAGATTGCGGTAACGCCGTCCTTTACAGTCCAGGAAGCGATGTCAGCGCCTTCAACATCAACAGTCAGCTTCTTTTCTGCTTCGGGAGCGGGAGTTACTTCGGGAGCGGGAGTTTCTTCGGGTTCTACCTCAGGAGCAGGAGTTACTTCGGGGGTAGGAGTTACTTCGGGAGTTTCTTCGACATCAGCATCCTCTTCGGGAACTTCGGAAATAATCACGTCGCCCTTGTTCAGCTTAGCGGAGCCTTCGGAGAAGGTGTAAGTGATGATCTTGCCGTTCTTGAATTCGTAGCTGTGAGCGCCTTCGCCGTATGCGAATGCGGAGTAACCCTTGTAAGAGGGGTTGTTCTGTGCTACGCAATCAATCACAGCCTGCTGAGTTGCTTCGTCAACTTCTTCGGAAGTCCAGAACATACCGGAGTTATTGCCCTGCTTCAGGAATACTGCGGAGATCTTGCCTTCTACGTAAGGAATGTCGAAGGAGGTTTCGCCGTCAACGTCGATCTTGTTCAGGAATTCAACATTGCCGTTTGCATCGATCAGCATGAAGCTGATGTTGGAAACATCACCGTCGTTGAAGGAAACAGAGGGAGGAGTTACGGTAGGAATCTTGACATTCTTGACGTAGATGTTCAGACCGTCTACATAGAAGCCGGCCTTGTCGCCGCCAATCAGAGACTGGGAAACGTCCTTGCCGCCGACTGCAGTGTAGAAGAAGACATCCACTTCACTGGTCTTTGCGGATTCGGGAGCCAGATTAATCAGATAGCTGTACAGTGCGTTGATACGAGCTCTGCTTGCTTCGTCCACAACTTTTTCGGTGGTGCCGACAGGCAGACCTTCGGGCAGCTCAGCGGAGTAGTCGTGATATACCTTGCCCCACTGGGGGTAATTTGCTACGGAGTAGGTGGCCTTGTAGGTGTATTCGTTTACACCGTTGGTGTAACGCCAGATTGCCAGCTGAACTGCTGCGATGATATCGCCGCGAGTCAGATTTTCTGCATCGGTAACGCCTGCATCACCTGCAGCATCAATCATGTCTTCGATGGAAACATAGGGGTAGGAATGTGCAACGATTGCACGCAGCTTGTTTGCGGTAGCAGCATTGAAGCAGTCTTCCAGCGTGGTCTTGGTGTAACGGATGCCGTCTTTCAGGTCGGTGTTGCTGTCACCGCAGTATACAACGCGGTAGTTGCTCTGGCCGAAGGTGTATTCGCCGGGGTAAGACCAGCTGTCTGCCTGGTCACCTTCCAGCAGAACGAAGGTCTGAGGAATTGCGGGTGCCATAGCGTGGTTGCTGATTTCGTAAGCGGTGGAGGGGAAGTTGACCTCGAACTCTTCGAAGTAGTGCTTGATGACGGGCTTGCCGTCTTCGCCGGTAGTAATTTCGAAGTACATGGGTTCGGAAACGCCGATGTAGCCGTTGGGAGTTGCGGTTTCAACCAGCTTGTAGATGCCGGGCTTCAGATTCTGGATAGCGACCATGCCGTTTTCGACGGTGTATTCGCCAATCTTGTTACCATCTGCGTCGTACAGAGCAAACTTCGCGCCGTTCAAGTGATTGCCGTTGGTATCAACCTTGTGGATGACGATTTCAACGGGGGGAACTGCATCAACGGGAGGAACATCGATGGGCTTTTCCTTGTCATTGCCTTCATCGTCCTTGTAATGCAGGTCGGTGTTGCCGTTTGCGGGATATTCCTTGTTGTATTCGAAGCCTTCTTCAGCAGTGTCAACGGTGACTTCGTACTTCAGAGAGTAGGTGTCGGCACGGAGCATTGCGCCGTCCTTTACGTACCAGGTCAGCTTGTAGATGTCGCCGGAGGTGTTGCCGATGACGTCGTCGCCGCCTGCTGCGTAGTTATTGGGGTCAACCTTTTCCACTACAACGGGAACTTCCTGTGCGGTGGGACGGTTTTCATCAATCAGCCAGCCGTCAGCTGCGGTCCAGATTTCTTCGCCGGTGGAGTTGTCAACGATCTTCAGAGTGGAAGCATCCAGATTTACCCACTTGGACATGTAGTCGGTGACTACAACATCGTTGAAGGGGGTCTTGGACAGGTTGGTCAGAATACCGCCGATTGCAACGTACAGACCGCTCAGACCGGAGGAGTGTACAAAGATAGACTTTTCGTTTGTAATGTCGGTGTCCATCCATGCAGAGTAGCTATCGGTGTCGATTACATACAGGGATTCAACACTTTCCAGTCCTGCCAGTGCTTCGGCAGCTGCTACAGCACGCTTGGTGCCGTTGGGGTAGGTTACATAAGAGCTCTTGTAGGTGGTGTAGTAGAATGCGTCCTGGATGTAGGTGCCGTTTTCCTTGTCATACTTAACAAATGCACGTTCAGCAACGGATACGGGGTATTCGATGCCGGGGTACAGATTGGAGTATGCGTATACATCAGCCCAAATCTGATCGGCGAATGCCAGGAATTCATCTTCGGAAACTTCGCCGTTGGTAAATGCGCGAGACAGGATTTCTTCGCGGGTAGCGCCTGCGAAGCGGTCACCGAATACGGTGTTGAATGCTGCGGGCAGCTTTTCGCCGTAGGTCAGAGTTTCTTCAAATGCGGTCTGTGCTACGGTCAGAGGACCGAACTTGGTTGCCCAGGTCTTCCAATTATAATAGAAATCTCTGGGGGTTTCGTCGGTGTTGATGCGACCGTCACTGATGTAGATGACATGAACATTGTTCAGAGTTTCATCGTGGTTTGCAATGTAATTTGCAACGCCGGTGAAGCCTGCTTCACAGTTGGTGGAGGAGCGGCCGTACAGCAGGGAGCCGGGCAGTTCGCCCAGAGCAGTTGCCAGTTCGTCGACATCCTTAATGTGAACCAGAACTTCATTGTCGCCCATGCCGAATGCCAGCATGGTCAGCTGGGTATTGCCGCTGCCGTTGAGCACGGTCTCGCCGATGGCATTGATGGCATCCTTCATCTGAGGCCATTCTTCGTCGCCGGAGTAGGAGCCGTCAACCATCAGAATGACTTCGTCATGGAGCTCGGAGCCGTCTTCGCCGGGAACTGCGATTTCAACTTCGAAGCGGTTGCTGTCGCGGTCGATCAGTTCGTCGGTTTTGTCAGCGGTGGGGTCGGGAGTGGTGGGGATATGTTCGGGAGGTTCTGCGGGAGTGAAGGTGTTGGTTACATCGAATGTAGTTTTCACGGTCTTGGAAATATCAACATTGATGAAGCCTTCAGCCATGCTGACCATGGTTTGAGAGCCGTTGGTGCCCTTTTCGGAGGTGAAGATGTAAGCGTTCTTGGTGAGGTACTGTTCGCCGACAATGTTCAGAGTGAAGCTGAAGGGAACAGACTTGCTCAGTTCCAGACCATCGATGGTGTAAATGCCGTCAACGGGAACCAGAGCGCCTTCGCCGGTCAGAGCCTTTTCAATGGTCTGGGTTTCGCCGTTTGCATCAACATAAGTCAGAACGATCTTCAGATTATCCTTGTCATTGAGGGTGAAGCTGTTGGAGAAGCTCAGCTTTGCTTCGAACGCATCAGCGGAAAGCTGCTTGCCGATGGTCAGAGACATATCCTCTACGAAGGTCTTGTCATTGATGATGACAGTCTTGTTATCAGCGGATGCAGTCTGCTTCATCAGATATGCGTACAGTGCGCGGGTTCTTGCTGCGCCTTCGGGGTCGTTCTTGCCGTTCAGGCTGTCGCTCATTGCGGAGCTTGCAACGGACATATCACCAACAACCACGCCGTCAATGCCGTTGAGGGTTGCCTGAGAGCCGTTTGCATAGGACCAGATTGCTGCCTGCATTGCGTCCAGAGCTTCGCCTTCGGTCATCTGGTCGATGATTTCAGCGGTCAGCTTTACATCAACAGCAGGGATGTCCCAGTAGACATAGTTGCCGTAGTGGTATTCGCCTTCCTGCAGCTCATAGCCGGTGGAAAAGCTCTTTCTGTTTACCATCTTGATGTTGTAGTCATCTTCTACGCTGCCTGCTGCAACTGCTGCCTTCAGAGCAGCCTTCAGACTTGCCAGGCTGCCGGTGCCGCTTTCGGTGCCCCAGTAGCCGTTGAAGATGATGCCGCGGACGTGGTCTTCTGCTTCCTGGCTTGCGTAGTAGTCATTGTCTTCTAGGTTTGCCAGTGCGTACCAGGAAGCGGATTCTGCGCCGGTTGCCAGGTCAATGCAGTAACCATAGAAGGTCTGACCCTCTTCGTCCATCAGCAGGAACTGCTGAGAGCGGGTGCC
>JAFQPT010000374.1 GCA_017411665.1 Oscillospiraceae bacterium
CCTTGCCTAAAGGGGGGAAGGACGAGCGAAGCGAGGACAGGGGGGATATTCTGGGAGTAGTCTATAAAATAAGACCTGCTGATTGTAAATAAATCGGCAGGTCTTATCTTTTGTTAAATTCTTCACCGGTAATTAGATAGTTGATTGAAACATTGAAATAATCGGACATTTTTAAAAGCATAGATAGGGAGGGTTCGCGTTTTCCATTCTCGTAGTACGACAACGCTTCTCGCGTAATGTTCAAATCCATAGCAACTTTTTGCTGATTTAAGTTGCGCTGTTTACGAATCATTCTTAGTCCAATCATGCAATCACCCTTGCAATCATTGTAACGCTTTGTTACAATGAAAAATGTAACATTCTGTTACGCGAGAGGGTGGGGGTTATGGCAAAGAATGCCAGTTTTGACCGTGCAAAAAAAGCAAAACAAGATGAGTTCTATACGCAGCTTACCGATATAGAAAAGGAAATGCGATACTACCGTAAGCATTTCAAAGGGAAGACGGTTTTTTGTAACTGTGATGATCCGTATGAAAGTAATTTCTTTAAATATTTTGTTTTGAACTTCAATAAATTAGGGTTAAAAAAGCTTATAGCAACGTGCTATGAGACATCTCCGATCATGGGGACAAAATTGAAATATCATACCGATTCAAATGGGCAAATATCATTTTTAAGTGATACGGGTGAACTGGAATTTGAAGGGAACAAAAGACCGTATAAAGCTGTTGTTACGACTGTACGAGATACAACCGGTGATGGCGGCATCGATATGTTCGATGTTGCGGAGCTGTTTAGATCCAGAGAAAATCAACTGATTGAACTGGATGGTGATGGAGACTTTAGATCTCCAGAGTGCTTGAAATTGTTGAAAGAATCGGATGTTGTGGTAACGAATCCCCCTTTTTCCTTGTTTAGAGAATATGTTTCCACTCTTCTTGAATATAATAAAAACTTCATAATAATTGGGAGTCAAAATGCAATTACATATAAGGAATTTTTCCCTTTACTGATGCAAAATAAAGTGTGGTTAGGTTATGGGAATGGCGATATGTCTTTCCGAGTTCCAGATTATTTTGAGCCACGTGAAACAAGGTTTTGGATAGATGAAGAAGGTCAAAAATGGAGATCTCTTGGCAATATAGCGTGGTTTACAAACTTAGATATTCGTAAACGACATGAGGAAATGATACTTGTAAAAAGATATTCTCCTGAATTATATCCACGATATGATAATTATGATGCGATTGAAGTATCGAAGGTTGCGGATATTCCTTGCGATTATGCTGGTTTGATGGGAGTGCCAATCACATTTCTTGACAAATATAGTCCAGATCAGTTTGAAATACTTGGTATCACATTGGGAAATACCGTTAATTATGAAATGAAAACGATCTATAAAAACGCCGTGCAGCATAATAAGGATGGCACCACACAAGGGGGCAGTAAAGTCAATACCCGCGCGGCAATTTTGGTAAAAGAAAAGCCAGTAGGAACTGTGTACTATACTGCCGACAATGCAGATGGTTATCTTCTTAGTATTTATCCGAGAATTTTAATTTGCAACAAGAATCCCGAACAGCCGAAGGAGGTGCAAGCTTAATGGAAATTACAGAATTAAAAGTTACCATCGGTGAAGTGTATGAAGGTTACTTCAACGATGCCGAAGAAGGAGTTGTAGGTTACGATGAGCGCCTTGATATTCGTCCGAGATATCAGCGTGAATTTGTTTATAAGGACAAGCAGCGTGATGAAGTGATCCGTACTGTAATGAAAGGCCTGCCGCTGAATGTGATTTACTGGTGCAAGGTGAAAAAAGAAGATGGAACGGTCGGTTACGAAGTGCTGGATGGTCAGCAGCGCACAATTTCCGTGTGCGAATATGTAGATGGTTCTTTCTCCGTTGATGATAAGTATTTTTACAACCTTCCTGCCGATAAGCAGAAGCAGATTTTGGATTATCCTCTTTTTGTTTATGTGTGTGACGGAACCGATTCCGAGAAACTGGATTGGTTCAGAATCATCAATATTGCAGGCGAACAGCTTACCGATCAGGAATTGCGGAATGCGGTGTATGCAGGCTCGTGGGTATCCGATGCAAAGAGATATTTTTCAAAGACCGGATGTGCTGCTGATACGCTCGCCGGCGATTACTTAAAGGGCGCTTCTATCCGTCAGGAATATCTGGAAACTGCAATTCTGTGGGCGGCAAGTGCAGAGGGGAAAACGATTGAAGCGTACATGGCGCAGCACCAGAACGACCCGAGCGCAGTGATACTCTGGAATTACTTCCGTTCGGTGATTGAGTGGGTACAGGCAATATTCCCCAAAAAACGAAAAGAAATGAAAGGGTTGCCTTGGGGACTACTTTATAATGCACATGGAAAACGAACCGACCTTGACCCCAAAAGGCTGGAAAATGAGATTCAGCGTTTGATGGGAGACGAAGATGTGACAAAGAAATCCGGTATCTATGAGTATTTGCTGACCGGAGAGGAAAAGAAGTTGTCCATTCGTGCCTTTGATCGTCGCGATGCTCTGGCTGCTTACGAAAAACAGGGACACAAGTGTCTTATCTGCGGTGAAACATTTGAGTTTGAACAGATGCACGCAGATCATATCACACCGTGGTCTAAGGGCGGAAAAACGATACCTGATAACTGCCAAATGCTTTGCCGTGATTGCAACTTGAAAAAAGGTGCACAGATATAAGAAAGAATCTGGTTTTTGTGGGGCACCCTCGATGCCCCGACAAATAAGAATTTGAAAGGGAGCAACGCACCTACTTGGCTCCCCTTGGATAAGGGGAGCTGTCGAGCGAAGCGAGACTGAGAGGTCGATTTTGAAACATTTTCACGCATTTCCCGACCTCTCCGTCAAAATCGTTCCGATTTTGCCACCTCCCCTTCGCAAGGGGAGGCAAGGATGCGGCGAATTTTCGCGATTTAACTTCTTTTTTACGCTTATAAGAAAGTTTTCTTACGCACTGCGTGAAGGAGAGGTTCTCAAGGGGAACCTTGGCTGGTTCCCCTTGAAATTACGTCGGCGTTAGCCGATATAGCATTTCAGCAGAAATGCTCGCGATTAACAACTTCCGATTTATCGGTCAGGGTATTTATAAACGCAAACCAGGCATCTCAAACGAGATGCCTGGTTTAATAGTTTCATTTACTTTTCCATGATGTAGCCGATTTTGCCGGCATAAACATCGGGGTAGTAGGAAGCGGGGTCGTCAATCACGTCGTGATATGCCCAGACACCGTTGGTCTTTACCAGCAGCAGGAAGTTTTCCTGTGCGCCGGAGGAGCTGCGGTAAGAGGGTTCGCCGCTTGCCCAGGGCATGTATTCTGTGGTCTGACCGCTCAGCCAGACAATGTCACCGGACTTGCGGAAGCCGCCGACCCATACCATTTCCAGACCGTACTTATCAGCCAGTGCGCAGATACCCATAAATTCGTTCTGGTCATTGATGGTGACCAGTGTGCCGCCGTTATTCATGCAGGCTTCCGCGGCCTGAGACCAGGATGCGTTTGCCTTGAGAACATTGTAGCGGGAGGTGTCAATGGTGACAATGGGAGAAGGAGAGGGTGTGGGCGTTGTTACCAGAAGGGGGTTGTCGGTGACGACAGGGTCAGTATTGCCTGCGGAGTTGTCAGTGACGGGGGGAATGGTAACATCGGGATTGGTGTTGGGGTCCGCCGTGGGAGCCACAGGGGTGCCGGAGGGATTGCCGGAAAGGGTGGTGTTGTCTGCACCGAACTGCATTGCGACGGCAGCGACCATCAAAATCGCGGCAATCAGCAGCACTGCAATCAGAGGACGCAGACTCATCTTCTTTTTCTCGGGCTGAACGGGTTCAGCCTTCTTTGCGGGCTTCTTCTTGACGGGCTTGGCTGCATTGGGGTCAACAGTGACGGTGGCAGCTTCGGCAGCGGCAAGAATGTTTGCCATCATAGTGGATTCCTGCAGCTTCTTCTTTCTGTGAACCGCCAGCTTTTCCGCCATAACTGCGCTTTTTTCGGGAACTTCTTCCGCAAAGCCTTCGAAAGCCTTGTGCAGGTCGGCTACGGTTGCGTAGCGGTCGGATGCCTTGAAAGCAGCAGCTTTCTTGATGATTTTGTTCAGGGTGCCGGAAACAGGAGTCTTTTCAAAGGCTTCACCACTCATTCTGCGGCGCAGTGCTTCGGCACGGTCGGATGCGGTGGCATCGGGGTACAGGAAGGGCAGGCAGCCTGCGTTTGCCCAGGTGTACATCATCATACCGATGGAGTATACGTCGGCCTGCTCGCTGCGTTCATCGTTCCAGAATACTTCCGGTGCGATATATTCGATTTGGTCGGCAGTGTATCGGATTTTTTCTTCTGCCAGTGCTTCACCCACAGCAACGTTCCCGTCTTCATCCATGCTGACGTTTGCAGCATTAAGATTGCCGTGGAACTTGCTTTCACGCGCTTCCAGCGCAGTGCAGATGCCATTGATCAGAGCGACGAACTGTTCGGGGCTGAGCTGATCGAAACGTCCGCGCAGGGTGTGGGTTTCCCGGAATTTGTTTGCTTCAGACATATTTCTCACTCCGTGAAAATTGGAATATACACCGCAAATATATCACAATTCCACGATTCAGTCAATGCAACAGCCCTACTTGAGGGCTGTTTTACAGATTATTCCAACATTTTATCGATAATTGCGTTGATGCGTTCGGTGTAATGGCGCAGTTCCTTGTTGGAACGGCCGCCCAATGTTTTTGCGACTCGCAGCAGCTTTTCTGCGGCGGCAACCAGTTCACCCAGAATGCGTGCAGACTTGCCCACGCGATCGCTCTTCACAACGGGGATACCTTCTGTGAGGATCTCAAACTGTTCGGTCAGCAGGTTGTAGCAGGTGCCGGAGTAAGGTGCATATGCGGTATAGCCCAGCTTTTCCTGCAAGGTGTCCGCAAAAATGTCGCAGACCTGTGCTTCGCCGTGGTTGACGAACACAGCTGTGGGCTTGCGCTTGAGCGCGCCGATCCATGCCAGCAGACCGTCTCTGTCCGCGTGGCCGCTCATGCCCGGCAGCCAGCCGATTTCGGCATGAACTGCAATGGCTTCGCCGAAAATTTTGACGCTGTCTGCACCGTCCATGAGCTTACGGCCCAGTGTGCCTTCTGCCTGATAGCCGACAAACAGCACGGTGGATTCTTCTCTCCACAGGTTGTGCTTCAAATGATGGCGGATGCGGCCTGCATCGCACATGCCCGATGCGGAAATGATGACTTTGGGTGCAGGGTCATCGTTGATGGCGCGGGATTCATCTACGGACTGGGTGGTGGTCAGGCCCGGGAACACCAGAGGATTGACCCCCAGGTCCATGACATACTGGGATTCCTCGTCCAGAAAATCCTTGTCACACTGGAGGAATACACTGGTGGAATTGTCAGCCAGGGGGCTGTCAACGTAAACAGGGAAATCGGGGTGGCCCTTGACCATGTTTTCGTTTTTGATTTCCCGCAGGTAATACAGCATTTCCTGGGTACGGCCCACTGCAAAAGCAGGGATGACCACGTTGCCGCCACGGTCAAAGGTCTCCTGCAGATATGCTGCCAGCGGCTCAATGACACTCTTACGTTCTTCGTGGAGACGGTCGCCGTAAGTAGATTCGATGATGACAAAATCCGCTTCGTCAATGGGGACGGGATTGCGGAGAATGGGCTGATTGATGTTGCCTACGTCACCGGAAAACAGAACCTTGCGTTCTTCGCCGTTTTCCAGCAGCCAGACTTCGATGCTTGCCGAGCCCAGCAGGTGCCCTGCATCATTGAACCGAATGGTGACGTGTTCGTTGATTTGCAGCCTCTCGTTGTAGCTGCAGGGGCGCATAAGCTTCAAAAGTCCTTCTGCGTCTTCGGTAGTGTATTTGGGCTCTACGGGACCCAGACCTGCGCGCATTGCCTTGCGGCTGTCCCGCTCGGCATCCTGCATCTGAATTTTTGCACTGTCACGAAGCATGATGTTTGCCAGCATGCAGGTGGCACTGGTGGCATAGACCACGCCTCGGAAGCCGTTTTTATACAGCAGAGGCAGCATACCCGAGTGGTCAATATGTGCGTGGGTCAGCAAAACAAAATCGATGGCGTTGGCAGCTACGGGCAATTCGGCATTTTCATACAGGTCCCTTCCCTGCTCCATACCGAAGTCCACCAGACCGCGGACGGTACCGACTTCAATTAAGGTGGCACTGCCGGTGACCTCGTGTGCTGCACCGATAAACGTTAATTTCATGTAAAAACCCTCCTTTATGCGTATGTAGTTGATTCGGATGGGTCAATTGGGATTACAGAGCCTTCAAGGTCTCCATAATCACATCAATGGACTGCAAAGCGGCCTTGGGCGCAAAGGTGGCGTAATCCATGCTGCCGCCGTCGCCATCGGAGATGGTGCGCAGAAC
>JAFQPT010000375.1 GCA_017411665.1 Oscillospiraceae bacterium
CCTTCGCTTTTTCGCAAATTTTCATTGCATTCCGTCGAATTACACTTTATCATATGCATATGAAAGTGTAACGCTTTTTGTAACTCAAAGGACAACTGATTCAACAAGGAGAATCACTATGATATTTGTAGGCGACATCTTTGCGCTCGGCCTTGTGGCCGTGCTACTGATTTTTTATCTGGATGGCAAAGTCATCAATCGCTTTTTGCCCTCCACCAGCAAGTATTTCATTGCCTGTCTGATTTTCACGGCTCTGACTGCGCTGATTGACTTGATTGCGGGCTATCTGCTGAGCCTTACCCATGTGCCTCTATGGCTGAATATTTCCGTAAACACCCTGTACTTCATCATCAACATTGTCACCACATCTTCCTTTGCTCTGTATCTGTTCACCAGAATTCTGGAGCACACCCATGAACGGCACTGCATGACCAGAGCACACATCGGCCTGTCCGTGCTGTTCATCGGTTACATGGCACTGGTCATCCTGAATCTGTGGAACGGATGGCTGTTTTACTTCGATGATGCCGGCAGTTACTGTCGCGGCCCTCTTAATGTCGCAGGCTACATCGTCACAGTGCTGCAGATGGCACTGGTACTGATTTGCTTCTTCAAGAATCGAAAAAGCGCAGGCCGACCCATGCGCCGCGTTTTGATTCAGACCTTCCCTGTTGCGGTTTTGTGTATCATCATCCAGAGAATGTACCCCGAAATCATGCTCAACGGCTACATTATGTCCATGGTGGCAACCGTCCTGTTTCTGACCTATCAGGGACAGCGTCAAGGTGTCAGCACCTTGACTGAGCTGAATGACCGTCACCGCTTCTTCAAGCAGGCGGAAAATCGCATCAAGCGGAATCTGCCCTTCCAGGTGTTCATGATCAACATCAAGAACTTCGGGGCCATCAATCGGAAATACGGCCATTTATTCGGCGACGAAGTGCTGTATCAGTTTGCCTTTGCCATGGAACGCCTGTTCAAAAACGGCAGTTCCTTCCACATGAACGGCACAGTATTTGCCATCATTCTCCCCTACACCGACCAGAGTACTGCCGAAAAGCAGGCAGGTATTCTGCTGGACTTTTTGGAAGCAGGCATCGAGTGTATGCAGCAGCATATCCAGCCGGAATACGTTGTGGTTGACTATATTGCAGATGAACAAGAAATCAGCGCCGCAGAATTCTACGAAAAAATGGAATTCGCAGCCTCCAAGGCTTATCAGCAGAAGCACCGCTATATCCGTTACACACCCGAAATGGGCGATGAGCTTTCCCGCAGACGCTATCTGCAGGAACGTCTGCAGACAGTAGACCGCGAGCATGGCTATGAGGTCTGGTTCCAGCCCGTCAAGTGCCTGTCCACAGGGCGATTCTGCTCCATGGAAGCACTGATTCGTCTCCGCGAGCCGGACGGCAGCATGATCAGCCCCGGTGAGTTTATTCCTCTGGCAGAGGAAACAGGGCAGATTGCCTCCGTCACATGGTTTGTTCTCAGTGAAGTATCCCGTATTCTGCAGCAGACGCCCGCGCTGGGAGATGTCAGTGTTTCCATAAACCTGCCTATGGAACAGCTGCTGGATAAGGGCTTTGTGCCCCGTCTCAACAGCATTGTTGACCGTGCCGGCATCGCCCACCGCCGCATCTGTCTGGAATTCACGGAACGCGCCATTCTGGACAACTTCCGTCAGACCATGGACATTATGGAGCATTTGACCCGGAACGGCTATCGCTTCTTCCTGGACGATTTCGGCTCCGGCTACTCCAACTTCAATTGCCTGCTGCAGCTGCCCTTCCAGGTCATTAAGTTGGACGCCTGCCTGCTCCAATCCGCAAGAGAAAACAGGGAAAGCTATTCTGTCATCCGCACATTGACCAACATGTTTCACGATATGGATCTGACCGTCATTGCGGAAGGCGCGGAAACCGCTGATGAAGTGGCTGCGCTGACCGAACAGGGCGTCGACCGTATCCAGGGCTACGCACTGGCGCGCCCCATGCCGTTGGATAAGCTGATTGCTTTCTACAGCGAAAACCCCAATTAATCTGTATTTTTTTTGATATGAGCTTTGTATTTTGGTATAATCAATAAAAAAAGAGAGGAGAAACTCTATGAAGGTTGTTGCAATTATTCTGTTTGTCCTGCAGGCAATCGGTCTGATCGGTAGCATTTCCAGCGGTGAAATCAGCTTTATGCTGGCTTACGGCGGTCTCGCCTACTGGATCGGCTACTTCCTGCCTGCAATCATCGGTGTAATCCTGCTGGTGATTCACAACAAGAGAAAAAACAAGTAATCAGAGACACGGTGTGAAAAATCGTTTCACACCGTGTCTTTTTTGAAGTTTTCAAATATTATTGCACAGCACCGACTGTGTCAAGGCTTGTTTCCTTTCGAAATTGTGATATAATTATTATGTAAAACCAGTATCCGTTGGATACCGTGTATGATGTTGGAATATTATTTTGAAAAGGAGATTTTGATATGTCCAAATACGCAGGCACCAAGACCGAACAGAACCTGATGGAAGCTTTCGCAGGCGAATCCATGGCACGCAACAAGTACACCTACTTTGCATCCGTAGCAAAGAAGGCAGGCTTTGAACAGATTGCAGCGATCTTCCAGGAAACCGCTGACCAGGAAAAGGAACACGCAAAAATGTGGTTCAAGGAATTCCACGGTCTGGGCGACACCGCACAGAACCTGAAGTGGGCAGCTGAAGGCGAAAACGAAGAATGGACCGACATGTACGCTCGTATGGCTCGCGAAGCAGATGAAGAAGGCTTCCCCGCACTGGCAGCAAAGTTCCGTCTGGTTGCAGCAGTGGAAAAGACCCACGAAGAACGCTATCTGAAGATGCTGAAGAATCTGGAAGATGGCAACACCTTCAAGGGCGATGCTCCTCTGGGCTGGAAGTGCCGCAACTGCGGTTACATCTACGAAGGCGAAAATGCGCCCAACGTATGCCCCGTATGCGCACATCCCCAGGCTTACTTCGAAAGAAAGGCTGAAAACTACTAATCCAAACGACCAACAGCCCCTGCAGCTTTGCAGGGGCTGTCTTTTTATCGGGACTTTCCGTAAATTTTTCATATCATTTTAAGAAAGCCATTGGTTTCTTTTTATTTTATGATATAATATTAATAAGAAGATCTCTTCAATTTACACCCCGAAAGGAACGATGAATTATGCCTATGCAGATGGGCTTCCGTTGGTACGGCGAAGGCAACGACAAAATCAAGCTCTCCGACATTAAGCAGATCCCCGGTGTAACCAGCATCGTTTGGGCACTGCACCACAAGATGCCCGGCGAAGTCTGGGAAGTCGAAGAAATCGCAGAAGTAAAGCGCCAG
>JAFQPT010000376.1 GCA_017411665.1 Oscillospiraceae bacterium
CAAGAACTTCGTTGCTAAGTACACCGAACTGACCGGTGAAATCCCCAACCAGTTCGCAGCTGACGGCTACGACGTTGTTTACATCCTGCACCAGATGCTGACCGAAACCGGCTGCACTGCTGATATGTCTTACGACGAAATCTGCGCAGCTCTGAAGGCTGCTATCCTGGATCTGTCCTACACCGGCGTAACCGGCTCCGACATGACTTGGACTGCTGACGGCAAGGTTTCCAAGCTGCCCGTTGCTGTTAAGATTCAGAACGGCACATACGTAGGCGCATAATTTCCGAATCAAACAACGGAATTACACAAAACAATGAAGGCTGCAGGGAGAAATTCTCTCTGCAGCCAAACTTGCCTTTAGAAACTGTTTTCCAATCCCCCCTGTGATGGAACCAGAGAGCATAAACAATGGTTTATGCTCCGTGTTTCCACCATAGTAAATATAAAAACGAGGTGTAAAACTATATGGAATTTCTTTCCTATCTGATCAGTGGTATCAGCCTTGGCAGCGTTTACGCAATCATCGCACTGGGCTACACCATGGTATACGGCATTGCAAAAATGCTGAACTTCGCACACGGCGACGTTATTATGATTGGCGGCTATATCTGCTTCTGCGCAGTGGCTTACATGGGGCTGCCCGTCCCCGTAGGTCTGGTGCTGGCAATGGTCGTATGTACCGTTCTGGGTATCGTCATTGAAGGTCTGGCCTATAAGCCCCTGCGTCAGGCACCCTCTCTGGCTGTTCTGATTACCGCAATCGGCGTATCCTACTTCCTGCAGAACTCCGCTCTGCTGATTTGGGGCGCTACCCCCAAGATGTTCACTCCCATTGTATCCGGCAATCTGAAGCTGTTCGGCGGTCAGCTGTCCATTTCCTATGTATCTATGGTCACTGTTGCAGCATGTATCGTCATCATGATTCTGCTGACTCTGTTCACCGGCAAGACCAAGCTGGGCAAGGCAATGCGTGCCTGCTCCGAAGATAAGGGCGCTGCGCAGCTGATGGGTATCAACGTCAACGGCACCATCTCTCTGACCTTTGCCATCGGCTCTGCTCTGGCTGCCATCGCAGGTGTTCTGCTGTGCTCTGCTTACCCCACTTTGATGCCCACCACCGGCTCCATGCCCGGTATCAAGGCATTTACCGCTGCGGTATTCGGTGGCATCGGCTCGATTCCCGGTGCATTTCTGGGCGGTATCCTGCTGGGTATCATCGAATCTCTGGCAAAAGCTTATATTTCCACCCAGCTGGCAAACTCCATCGTATTTGGCGTGCTGATTGTGGTTCTGCTGGTTCGTCCCGCAGGTCTGCTGGGCAAGTACGTTCCCGAGAAAGTTTGAGGTGGATGGTATGCTGAACAAAATCAAATCTCTCAAGTCCACCACCAAGGTCGACTTTGCAACGTATCTGGGCGTCATCATCGCATTCGTCATCGTCACCATGCTGATGAACGCAGGCATGATGAAGCGCGCACACATGGGTCTGCTGGTTCCTCTGTGCTGCTACATCACCATGGCGATTTCTCTGAATCTGGTAGTCGGTGTCTCCGGCGAGCTGTCTCTGGGACACGCAGGCTTTATGAGCATCGGCGCATTCACAGGCGTTATCACCGCTGTGGCATTGGCTCCTGTTATTGAATCCGCTCCCGCTCGTCTGGCGCTGGCAATGGTTGTTGCAGCTGCTTTCTCCGGCGGCGCAGGCTTCGTCATCGGCATTCCCGTTCTGCGACTGCGCGGTGACTATCTGGCAATCGTGACTTTGGCATTTGGCGAAATCATCAAGGAACTGATGAACTGTCTGATTGTCGGTCGCGACAGTGAAGGTCTGCACATCGTATTCAACTACAACGGCGCGAAGTCCGTAGAAGACCTGCACATGCTGGAAGACGGTCTGGTCATCATCAAGGGTGCACAGGGTACTACCGGTATCGAAACCATTTCCACCTTCACCGCAGGCTTTGTACTCATCATGGTCACTCTGATTGTGGTTCTGAATCTGGTTCGCAGCCGTTCCGGTCGTGCGATTCTGGCGTGCCGCGACAACCGCATCGCAGCGGAAAGCGTTGGTATTGACGTCACCAAGTACAAGATG
>JAFQPT010000377.1 GCA_017411665.1 Oscillospiraceae bacterium
GGTACGATCATACAAGTACATATAAACCGTTCTGGCGCGATGGGATAAATGCTCATCGCTATAAATCCGATCAAAATAACGCATGTCTTCCTCCTAGTCTGTTCTGATGCTACTTTCAAACTCTTCCTCCGGCCACTCCGGCGGATAGCGTCGATAAATCTCCTGTTCCAAGCTTTCTTTGCCAGCATACTGAACCTGTCGCACAGAATGCTCCGGCAACTCCATCGGCTTACCAAAACGAATCCCCCAGTCTAGGAACAGACGAAACATCGTTTTCATAGGGTGCATACCGGTTCTCATAGTAATGAAACTTCCCTTCTCCATACTCTTCAGCTCGTCCGCTGTCATCAGTGGTCTAGCAATCATTTGAAGGCTGCGGGAAGATTCTTTCCCCATGCTGACAGAGCCAGACAGGACGGTCTGATTACCTAAATCTTTAGACAAGGTATCCGCCGTTTCGCTGCCCGGGGCAAATCCGCCAAAGATTGTCAGCTGACAGTTATCCCGAATCACCTGCGCACCCTCTTTTCCGTAGTTTTTATCCAACTGTACCAGACCCTGAACCAGTGCAACAATGCTCAGCTTTCGGGAGCGTGCCGCAGAAAAGAGCATCTCTGCTCCCTCCAGTTTTGGAATGGTGCCAAACTCATCACAGAAGAAAATCACTCGATTCGGCAGCCTACCGCCACCCTCATCGGCAACTGTCATCAGTTCACGATACAACTGCTGAATAATTAAGCTGACCAGAAAATACGCAGTCGGGTCTTCCTCCGGCATAACGATAAACAGTGCGGATTTCTCATTGCAGAATCTTTCCGCGTCAATGGCAGAATCAAAACACAAGAGCTGTTCCAACTCCGAATCCAGAAAAGCGTTGAGTCGGCTCATGGCTGTGGAGAGAACAGACATCATGGCCTGCTCACCGGTATTGAGTGCCGCACCTGCCATCCATCGTGCCTTGTGTTCCGGTGGAAGTTGTTCCATCAAAATCTGAAACTGATTCTTTCCCTTTACTCTACTGGGAGCTAACAAATCCTGCAACAGCTTAAAAACAGAAACAATGTGCCGTTCTTCCGGCGGGCAGAACTCTGCAATCAGCATCATGACGGATGCCAGCAAACCTTCCGCCGCATCATAAAAGTATGCGTTTTGTCCGAAGCTCTGCTCTCCGCCAGCCTGAATGATAGTTTTTGCACAAATCTTTGCGTACTTTTCCATCTTGGCTTTCGCACGTAAATCATCGGGATTTTCCTGATACAAATCTGCATACTTGGAAATCAGGTGCAGCATATTGGCTCCATCACTCCGGGTCGGATTTCGCAAATCAATCACCGCCACCCGATATCCATAATATTCTTTCGCAACAGCACCGTAGTTGCGATAAACATCACCCTTTGTATCCGTCACTAAAAAGGACACACCCGATGCACAGGCATATTCCAGATTCGGATAGAGATAATGTGCCGTCTTACCAACACCGGAAGCACCAATCATGAGACAGTGAACGTCGCCGTTATCAATCAGCGCTGTGTTTTTCTTTCCTCTGGGAATCGAACCAACCACCAAGCCTTGTTCTTTCGGCAGATGTTCTCCTTTTCTCCATAACTCCGGTGTAAAAGGTACATGAAGATAGGCTTTATCAATTTCTTTCTGTGTGGCCCAGCGTGCTGTACCGTGCTGACCATCACCAACCGGTTTGCTCTTGATGCCGTTAAGATTAGCATTATCCGAAAACATGGCTATCGCCGCAAAGACCGCTAACATGACCATCGCCATAATGAGTAACGGTGTTAACTGTGAAAAATCAAATTGCAAGTGTCCGCCCTCCTCTCTGTTCGTTACATGATTCCTTTAGGTCGTCGTTCCAATCCTTATACTGTGGACAGAGTTGTGCAACCTTCCAGTCACCCAAGCTATGCAAACGCTCTGTCAGACGTTTTGTTGCAGTCTGACCCGCTGCATCGTTATCAAGGCAAAGATATACTTCTGAAATTTGCTTCTGCAATTCCAACTGCTTCAGCATTGCTTGCTCCGACACTCCGCACAGAGACACATAACTGTGGTCTTTCCAATTATCTTGATGCAATGAAATATAGGATAGAAGATCGATTGGTGCTTCAAAAACATAGAGCTTTTCACTGTTTCCTTTCCAATGAAAACTGTATGCAGGGTCGCTCCCCTCCACATTGATGCGAAAGGCTTTTCCAACACTGTTGGTACTTCTTTTATGCGCATGGCGGGCAACGTCGTTTTCATCCTTACCTACAAAGACCGCATTATGGTAAGGCTTGTCCTCATAAATTAGCTTCTCCTGCACAAAGGCATTGAGAACTGACTTATCAATCTTACGAAAACTCAAAAGATACGCATAAAGCCTTCGCATGGAA
>JAFQPT010000378.1 GCA_017411665.1 Oscillospiraceae bacterium
CATTGCTTTCAATTCAGCCTCAATTTCCTCGGGAAGCATTGATTTTATATCTTTCATATCCGTTTCCTCAATTTACATACAAAAAATCCGTCTGTATTGTGGATATGCGGCCAGAAGGTCATCATACCCGCTTCCACTTCCCCGATTCCGCACGGAAGGACAAAGGATTCTGTTTCAAATTCATCGTGTTTGCTTAAAAATTGCAGTACCAGCAGTTCGTTTTCTTTGCTGCGAACTGTACAGGTGCTGTACAAAATCGCACCGCCGGGCTTCACACACGGAGCAAGTCCTTCCAGAATATCCAGCTGAATCGCAGGCAGGTTGTCCAACTCGGCCTTACTCTTTTGTCTGATTTCGGGACGTCTGCGGATAACTCCCAGACCGGAGCAAGGTACATCGGCAATAATCAAATCAAAGGCTTCTGCCATATCCTCGTAAGGCTTTCTTGCATCCATTGCGCGTGTCTCCACAATGTCAATACCCAGTCTCTCGGTATTCTCCCGAATCAAACGAAGCTTTTTATCGTGAATGTCACAGGAAATGATTTTCCCTTTGTTTTCCATCAGCATCGCAGTCGCGATGGTTTTTCCGCCGGGTGCGGCACAGGAGTCCAACACCGTCATGCCGGGCTTAGCATCACCTGCAATAGCGGCCAGCTTTGCTGCCAAATCCTGAATATAGAAGTCTCCGTTTTTAAAAGCTTCCATATGAGTCATTCCTGCCGTTGTGGAAAGAACCACACTGCCCTCCGGCTGAGAATCAACAGCGCCCAGCTGTGCCAGGCTCACGGTCAGCGCAGCGTGCTCATGCAGAGGATTGCTGTGCGCATACACAGGCGGAACCATATTGTTGGCCATCAGCGCCTGTTCGGTAAACGCATATCCGTGCTCGTCGAGCATTTCTTCAATCAGCCATTTGGGATGGCTGTATTTTACGGAAAGATAGTCCGCACCGGGCTTGCCGGGGATTTCGGGCAGGTTCTCACGATTTTCCGCAATGCGTCGCAAAACAGCATTACACAGTCCCGAAGCCTTCGCATTGACCTGCTTTTTGCACAGGCTGACCCCCTCATTTACCGCAGCCGATACAGGAATCTTATCCATAAACAGCAGCTGATAGGCAGAAAGGCGCAAAATATCCAGCAGTCTGGGATCCAGCTTCTTCAATGGCATGCTGCAGTAGCAGCCGATATAGTGGTCCAGATACGCTGTGTTTTGCAGCACACCGATTGCAATACGGGAGCACAAAGCACCGTCACGATGATCCAATCCGCATTTTTCAATCTCACTGCTGACAGCATCTTCACTCCATGCGCCGTTTTTTCTGCAGCGCATAAGCACCTGATACGCAGCCTGTCTTGCCGAGATAGCCATAAATCAATCCACCTTAATGGGATGTCCGAGGAGATAGTCGGATGCTTTCATTCGCTTCTTGCCTGCCGCCTGCAATTCTGTAATCATCACTGTTTCGCCGTCCGCACAAGCAATCTCAATTCCTTGCTTACCTGCGGATACAATTTCACCGGGTGCCTTTGCAGTACGATTTTCTGTATAGGCAGCAGCATGGATTTTAAATTCACCGCTATCAATGACTGCCGTGGCAACAGGCCAGGTCTGCATACCGTAAATATGCTTGATAATCTGACGGGGAGTCTGATTCCAGTCAATGGGACATTCGGTTTTTTGCAGAGGAGGTGCAAAGGTTGCCTCCGTATGATTCTGAGGAGTACGGGGTGCAATGCCACCTTCAATATCCTTCAGAGTCTTTACCAGCAGCTCCGCACCAAGGTCAGCCAGTCTGTCAAACAGCTGAGCAGAGGTTTCGAACTCACCGATTTCGGTTTCCGCAGTATAAATCACGTCACCCGCATCCATTTCTTCCGCCAGATACATGGTGGAAACCCCTGTCACTTTATCACCGCTGAGCACAGCGCGC
>JAFQPT010000379.1 GCA_017411665.1 Oscillospiraceae bacterium
CAGACAAGCAGACCCATACCGACCAGAATCTTCGTCAGCCAGTCATTATAGCCGCCGACCAAAACGTCATCCATGAACACCTGAGACAAAACAGGCAGTACCAGACCGGGAAATACCAGCAGCATACCGATATAAAACAGTTTAAACAGAACCGGCATCTGATTTCCCAAACGCTGGCGGATAAAGTCAAAGGTCGTATTCTTTTTCTTTTCCTTCTGGAAATCGTCAGTCAATGCAAACGTCATGACAACACCGGTGAAGCCTTCATCCAGCTCATCCCAGGTAAGCTTTCTGCGGCCAATCGCGGGGTCATTGATGTATGCAAATTCATCCTTAAACCCTTCAAACACAACAAAGTGATTGAAGTTCCAGTGAATGATACAAGGTGTTTCGATTTCCTTCAATGCTTCGGGCTCTCTGCGATACCCTTTGCAGGCCAAACCATGACGTTTGGCAGCGCGCATAATATTACCCGCATTACAGCCGTCTCGAGTAACACCGGTTTCAATACGCATTTGTTCCAGAGGAATAAACTTGCCGAAATAGGCAAAAATCATTGCCAAAGACGCTGCACCGCATTCTGTGGCTTCCATCTGGAAAATAGTGGGGGTTTTTACATAGTTACCCATTAATTTCCACCCCAAATCTCCTGAATCTTAGCAAACATCTTGCTGATGGGAGGAATTTCTTCCACGATCACCTTTGCGGAAACCAGAGAACCGTTGGTGACAGTCAGAGAACCGCCCTTGTCATTAGACCAGTAAAAACCGCTTGTGGTATTGGGATCGGGATACAGTTCACAAGTAACTGCAACAACCGCGCCATCCTTTGTAAAATGACTGCTCAGATTGTTGTCAGAACCAATGACGTAACTCATACCCTTTGCAGAAGCCGCATAAGAGTCAATGTTAATGACACGTGCTTCCATATGACCATAGGTCTGCTTATCAGCAGAGGACAGGTAAACGTATGCAATCATGCCGCGTTCCAGTTTCTTTGCGTCCTGCAGATTGACATAGCAGACAATTACCTGATCGTCATCTACCTTGGGAGACAGACGAACCACTTCACTGCCCTGTACCACGGTATCCTGTGCTTTCACCAGATTTTCGGATACAGTACCCACATGGTTGGAATACAAAGTTTTTACGTCACCGGAGCCGGTCTTATAGGTGGCCACCGCATCACCGATTTTCAGCACACTGCCGGGACGTACCAGAACCGACACAATGGTGCCCGATTATTCGATATAAACAGCATTTGTACTGATTGCAGAGGATACTACCCCGTTTGTCGTAACGGTCACGGGAATCGTACCGAAAATAGACCACACCAAAGTAATTACAATCAAAACAGTTACAGCCCCCAACGCCAGCCAAGACATGGGAGAGCTTACTGTCAATGCTTTGTCCAACTGCTCGGGAGAAGAAATTCTCTCCAGTGCAGACTTTCTGTACAAATCAGCCATATTACTCTTTCTCCTTTTATACCTTTAAATTTTTACAAAGAACTTCCAATTTATCTAACGCACGGGTCAGCTGTACCCGAACATTACCGGGGCTCATGCCCAGTTCGGCAGCAATTTCCGCAGAGGATTTCTGCTCAAAATAACTCATGACAACGATCTTCTGCTGTCGCTCCGGCAAAGTCTCAATCGCCTTGGCCAATTCGGTACGCATCTGCTCCAGATATACCCCTCTGTCCATATCATTGGACTCATTGGGCAGCACATTCTGAAGATCTGCAAGATCCACATGAACCTTACGATCCCGATAATAATTTTTCAGTCGGCTATTTACAACCAGATACAGCCAGGTAGACACCGCACTTTTCCCGGGGTCATAGCTGTCATAGTGGTCAAAGCAGTACAAAAACGCCTCACTGCACAGATCTTCCGCTTCCTGCTGATTCCCTGTCTTCTTAATTAAATAAAGAAGGACCTTGGGATAGTACTGCTCAAAAACCTGTTCAAAAGGCATTTTTTCCGATATTGTTTTTTTCTTTCTTAATTCGTCAAACTGAATCACGGTCACAGCAAACCGCCTCCCTGCTAAAACATTTGTCTTTTTAGGGTAAACTTTTATTCATTTTACACAGTTACTGAATGATTTTCAATAAATCCGGTGGTTTTTTTTGACAAATCTTAAATTTTTGTGAATAACTATGTAACACATCTTTTATTTTTGTGTAATTAGATGCATAGAATGTAACTCAAGCATCCATTACAAGAATACGCCGAGAAATAGTGCATCATCATGCAAAAAATAAAATATGTTCGAATTTTATGTAACACTTCTTTTCGTAATGTGTATAAAAGGATAACAAAGATGAATGTGATCCCAAAAGCGGATTAAATATATAATAGGAAGGACATGCGTATATGGAGCGAAATATCGAAAAACTATTGCATACAGCTGCTGATATGCAATCTTTCTCTCCGCTTGACGATCGACTGACTCGACTGATTGACCGTCACTGCGACAATGAGCTCTCGGAATTCGATTTGGATTATGTTGCCGCAGCTGTTGGCACACCGAGTTTCAAGGATTTCCTTGAACAGACAAAGAAGAAATAATCAACTCAACAAAAAACCGCAGCATTTCACTGCGGTTACCTTTGTAGACTGACTTCTATCCTTTCCCCATTTTTGTAAGCAAAGGAGTTTTTCTATGAATTTCGAAGTAGCCAGTTATTCCCATATCGGAAGACGCGATCAAAACGAAGATAATCGCTGTATCGTGGAAAACGGAAATCAGATTGCCGTTATCGTAGCAGACGGTCTGGGCGGCTTAAATTTCGGGGAAGTTGCTTCCCAAAAAGCAGTGGATTTCATTTCCGATTTTTTAAAAGATAAAGCTGTCAATGAGGACGATTTGATCGATGCCATTCAATTTGCAAGCGACGAAATATATGCTATTCAGCAAAAGGACAAGCCCATGAGCACAACCGCTTCGGTTCTTTGGATCGGTGACGATGAAGCATGGGCCGGATATGTTGGAGACAGCCGCATATATCAGATTCGCAACGGCAAAATCATTTATCAATCTGTTGACCATAGTGCGGCACAGATGAATGTGTTGGTCGGAAAACTGAAGCAAAGTGAGATTCGTCAAAGCAAGGATCGAAACCGCCTTGTCCGCGTACTGGGGGATTTCGATGCGCCGATGGTCGATACGCAGGAATTGACTGTAAAACCCGGTGACTGCTTCCTGCTGTGCACCGACGGTTTCTGGGAACCTGTCACAGAGGAAGCTATGCTGGACGCACTGCAGTACAGCAGCAATCCTCATCAGTGGCTGCGTCATATGCGCCAAATCATTGAAGACGTTGATGATCCCACACAGGACAACAACACAGCAGTCTGTGTATGGGTGATATAAATAATTAAATATAATTACGTAACATTTGTGAACTAAATATATACACTTGCTAATCAAAATCGTTACAGCTTTTATTTATGTAACATTTTTCATGCTTTGTATATATAATAAAAACTATAAAAACTATTTGGAGGTCATTATGAACAACAATTTGGAAGCCCTTGTTAGCAACGAAGAATTCTTAAACAAACTGGCCGACTGCAGCTCTGCAGTAGAAATGCAGAACATCTTCAGCGAATACGGTGCTGAAGTAAGCTTGGAAGAAATCGAAGCAATGCGCAAAATAATCGAAAACATGGATTCTGACGAATTAAACGAAGATTCGTTAGAAAATGTTTCAGGTGGTGTATGTGTTATTGGTCCCATTATCGGTGCTATCGGCATTGCAATCTATTATAAGCTTAAAAAACGTCGCTAATAATACTACGCCCAAAGGTACTAATCTAATCAGCACCTTTATTTATTCCTCTATTTTACAAAGCATAAAACTACCATGCTGATTGTGAAATGTACCCCTCTACTGGACAAAATCATTAGAGGGGGCTTTTTATGCGGTATAACTAAGAATATAAAGTGGAATGTGTAGAGTGGAAGAAAAACATGAATTGGTAGCAACAGTAATATTTATATTTTAATAAATATTACACTCCGTGGGTATTTCTCTCTAGCTATATTCATAGAGATTCTCTTATTTTAAAAAATAATTTAAATTGCAGTGTAACACTTTATAATTATCAGTGTATTAATAAATGAAACGAAATTCGTTATCAAAGTTTTTTACTAATTAAGGAGGATTCCTAATGACTAAAGAAAGAATTCAGGCAATTGCAGACGCTCTCGAAAAGAACGACGATCTGAGAAAAGCTGTTCTGGGTATGGAACCCACTGATGCTGCAGAAGCACTCAAGAAAGAAGGCTATGATTTTACCGCAGACGAACTGATTGAATTTAGCAAGCTCGTCGCTGATGCAACTGCAGAAGGCGAACTCGACGCTGATTCTTTGGACTCCGTTTCCGGTGGTGCTGTTTCTGTTGCAGTTCTTCTTGGTGTTACTTTTGCAACCAAGGTTGCATACGACATCGGTAAGGCTATTGGCAAAAAGGCTTGGTAATTCCATAAACTTAAAAAGGAGAATTTATTATGTTACTTAGTGCAGAAAAAGCAAAGGCTATCTCTGAATATCTTATGGCTGATAAGGAAAGAGCTCAACGTCTTCTGGCAATGGATCCTAAAGAAGCTGCAAAGGAAATGAGTGCCACAGTAAGCGGAATTACCGCTGATGAACTGATTGAATTCGGCAACGAAATGTCTCAGGCTGTCGTTGGTAATGGCGAACTTTCCGACTCCGACCTCGACAATGTTTCTGGCGGTCTTGGTGTTGTTGCTACTTATGCGGTTGCTTGTGGTATTGCCCTTCTGTGTGGATACGGTGTCGGTCGCCTCGAAAAGTGGTAATAATTAGCGAGGTAATGCAATAATGGCAAAAAGTTGGTTGTACAAATACGGTAATGATACCATCAAAGTAATTAATAAAAATTTTGAGGGTTCTGAACTGTACATTAACGGTGAGTTGTCTGATCAGAGAAAAGGTTTCGGTCTTCGTGATTGTCTAACAGCTTCATTGAAAAGCGGAGAAACAATTACCGCAACTCTCGAAGGAGCAATTACAATTGATTGTTCTCTTTGCATTGACGGAAAACCTCAAGCCCCTGTTGAAGTAAAATAAACTTACAATACTGTTTTAAACTTTTTACTGCAGCCGGAACAATACGGCTGCAGTAATTTTCTTTTAACTTCAAAAACATTACGATATTATAATAATCGAACGTAATCATCATTTTGAATGGAATAGGATTTTATGAACAAATTAATCAGTATGAACCTCGAGTTAACTACAGCTTGTCCGTTTCGATGTCCACAATGCTATTGCAACATGGACAATGTAAAACATTTAGACATTGAGGTAGCAAAAAAACTATTAAAAGAAGCTGCTTCACTCGGTTTGAAAAGTCTCTCAATTAGCGGTGGTGAAACAATGTGCTATCCACATCTAATTGAAATTATTTCTTTTGCTAAAGAATGTGGTATTCCCGGTATCCACGCCGCTTTTTCCGGTTGGAATTTCAATAAAACCATCGTAAAACAAATGATTGATGCTGGATTAAGCTCTATAAGTATTTCATTGAATGGCAGCACAGAAGAAATTAATCGTATTACTCGTCAGGGATATGAATATGCGATCAACGCATTGTCTATCTTACGTGAAATAAACTATGATCATACCTCTGTTAACTGGGTAATGCATTCAAACAATGTTGATGATTTCGATAATCTTGTCGCACTTTGTGAAGATTATCATGTAGAAATGATTGATATTATTTCATTCAAACCAGATGCTCATTCTCAACTTAATACCGTCCCATCTAAAGAACAATTATATAAAATTGCAAACAAAGTAAGAACGCAAAATGGAAACGTTATAATCGGAGTTGAAAACTGCTTTTCTCCACTTCTTGCACTTACCGCCGATACAGTATTGTTTGGAAACTTAAATCGCGGGAAATATCGTGGATGTATCGCTGGATACGGAAGTGTCAGCGTAAATGTCGATGGGTCTTTTTCTCCTTGTCGTCATATTCTATACAAAGAGCATTTTGACAGCATCGAAGAGTACTTATCTAAGTCACAAATAATAAAAAAATTGTCCGAATGTGACGAATCAAAGGCAGAAGAACCATGTAAATCTTGCAAATATATTTTAAATTGCAGACCATGTATGGCAATTAACACAGAA
>JAFQPT010000380.1 GCA_017411665.1 Oscillospiraceae bacterium
CTGTTCCTTCAGCAGCACCTTTTCGATTTCAATGAGCATACGACCGGTCATTTCCCCGTGAGTGCCCCCTGCGATGCCCAGAGAGTAATCGGGCTTGGGAATCTCCATTTCGCGGAAAAACACCTCCGACATATTTTCGTCGTGGTGCTGACCTGTGTGTACCAGAATTTCTTCGTGCACCTTGCGCAGGGCACGGGAACCGGACGCTGCCTTGATAAACTGCGGACGGGCCCCAACGATGGTTACGAGCTTCATAAAACTACCCCATTCTGCCGAAATTCGGCTATATTTAGCATTTCCCCCGCAAAAAGCGGGGGAATTTTATGTTCTTATTCCTTACTGTTGCCGCTGTTCAAATGCTTTTCCACCAGCGCCTGGAAGCGCTTATTCTGGTGGCGGCGGGAGAAGCGGTCAGCATTGACATCTTCGCCCAGATGCTGAATCTGTTCGTCGATAATCTTCTTAAAGGTATTGTAAATTTCCTCTTCGGTCTCTACACGGAAGCAGTTTTCAAACTGGGAAATGAATTCCGCAAAGTAGATGTCCTTGGGCGCAACCACCAGAACGGGCTTGTTCAGATGGATGTAGTCAAAAATCTTGGTGCCCAGACCGGTGGGGTGCACATAGTCCATTGCAAACATATTGCAGCCGCTCATAATCTGTACACCGACGCGGTAGTCCTGAATGCCCTGTCCGTTATAGCAGGCAGGATCGACACCCAGCTCGGCAACGGTTTCGCGCACCTTGTCCTGACCCACGCCAACATGGACGATTTCCACATCATAGCCTTCCTTGCGCAGTCTGTCTACAGCGCGGAGAATGCGGGGACCCTTGTCCTTGTTATAGATCATGAACTTGCCGAATACACCGATTTTGAAGGTCTTGCCTTCGGGCTTGCGCAGGACAACGTCCTTGGTGCGTTCTTCATCAAAACCGTTGAAGATGCAGTCGATCTTGTCATCGGGAATCTTGTATGCCTTCTGCATACGGCCAACGTCGCCGGGGCAGACAACGGTTACAAAGTCAGCGCCCTTGATGACGGTGGCTTCCACGTGATGCGCATACAGTTCGGTGGTTCGGGTCTTGATGAAGTTCAGCAGAGTATCGCGCTTGATGCGCTCGATGCTGCCCAAATCGCGGAAGTCCAGCATATAGGGCAGGTTATATTTTTCAACAAACCTCTTGAGAGAATACAGGGGATAGAAGGGTCCTAAGGTAACCAGCAGGCCGTCGAACTTGTAGCTTTCCAGCACGCGCTCGAACACCACGTCAAATGCTCTGCCCTTGTTCAGTTCGTTTGCGAAAATATTAGGCAGCTCATCGGGCAGGTCGAAGGGATGCAGAATGAGACCTTCGGGTGCAGTGGAGTGGCAGGAATTGCCGGTGGTACGCTGCATGGTTTCCGCAGTCAGATGGATGACATGGATTTCATGTCCCAAATCGTGCAGGTACTTTGCAAGGCTGGTCATTCTCTGTGCGCCTACCAGAGAGGAGGGCGCAAAATAGGGGGATACGATCAATAATCTCATAGATCTTCCTAATCTCTTTCCTTAATCTTTCTCTCAAAATCCACAGTCAGCCAAAATCATGGCTGCTACTTTTTCTTCTGTCAGACGGTTTGCGGTTTCAATGCCGCGGCGCTGCATTTCCTTCACCGCCTCGGGCTCAGTGAAGTACAGCTCCAGAGCTGCTGCCATTTCCTCCACGCTGCCGGGAGTGACCAGCACGCCGTTTTCACGGTCGTTGAGGACGCCGTCGATGCCTTCGCCCTTGCTGCCGATGGTATAGCAGCCACAGGCCATCGCTTCCAGATAGGTCAGGCCGAAGGTTTCGGGGCTGGATGCCATAGCAAAGCAGTCGGCCTTGCCCATTTCCGCCAGCACCTCATTGCGCTTGACTCTGCCGCGGAATTCCACCCGCTCGGCAATGCCCAGCTCCTGTGCCAGCTGCTCC
>JAFQPT010000381.1 GCA_017411665.1 Oscillospiraceae bacterium
ATTGCCCGCAGTGAATTTCTGGAAAAGGGATTTTACGCGCCTGTCCGCAATGCATTGACCGCTGCGCTGCAAAAGCACGCAAGCCCCAATATGCGTATTCTGGATGCAGGCTGCGGTGAAGGCTGGTACACCGCTCATTTCGCCAAAAAACTGGAGTCCTATTCTCCTGTTGTGGCAGGGGCAGACATTTCCAAGGATGCCCTCCGACAAGCCGCCAAACGCGGGCTGACGGAATTGGCCGTTGCAAGCACAGCCAAGCTGCCTGTGGCAGCGGGAAGCTGTCAGGCAGTACTGAACATTTTCTCCCCTCCCGAATTGCAGGAATTTCATCGGGTTCTGTCTGCCGACGGAGTGCTGATTCGCGCTCTGCCCATGGAAAATCATTTACTGGGTCTTAAGCATGCAGTATACGAAACCGCTCTCCTAAATCCCCCTCCTGTCACAGGAATAGATGGCTATACACTTTTGGAAGCAGTCCCCGTACAGTATTCCGTCACCCTGGAAAGCGCTGACGATATCTGGAATCTCTTTACTATGACGCCCTACTATTATAAAACAGGCAAAACCGACCAGGAAAAGCTGAAGCAGCTGACTCATTTGACTACCGAAGTCGAAATTCTCGTTCTCACCTATCAAAAAGTGTAATTAAAAAACCAATCGCTCAAATCCAAAGGATGAAATAATCATGGACATTGTACAAACCTTTTATGACAGTCTGGCTGCTCAGTATGACAAGCTGTTTCAAGATTGGCAGTCTACGACCCGCGAGCAGGCCGACATTCTCAACAAGCTCTTTCTGAAAAACGGCTTTGATGCTTCTGTGCGCCTTCTGGACTGTGCCTGCGGCATCGGAACACAAGCAATCGGACTGGCAGCGTTGGGCTATCAGGTCACCGCATCGGACATCAGCGAAGCAGAGCTGGCAGAAGCCAAAACACGCGCTGCCGACAATCATGTAGACATCTGTTTTGCGCGTGCTGACTTCTGTGCATTGTCCGAAACATTCTCCGAGCAGTTCGACATCATCATCTGCATGGACAACGCCCTGCCACATATGCTAACCGCAGACGCATTGGAAAAAGCCATCAAAAGCATCACAAAACAGCTGGCAGACGGCGGAATTTTTGTGGCCAGCATCAGAGATTACGATACCCTGCTCACCCAAAAGCCCTCATACGCCCCTCCGTATATTCATCAGACGGGAAACGGACAAAGAGTCTGCTTCCAGACATGGACCTGGGCGGATGACCGATACAAGCTGACGCAGTACATCATTGACGATGAAGAGACCCTGCAAATCAGTAAATTCGACTGTGAATACAGAGCGACCCGCAGACAGGAGCTGACCGCGCTGCTAACCGCCAACGGCTGCAGTGTGGTATGGAAATTTCCCGAAGAAACAGGGTTCTATCAGCCCATTGTCATTGCAAAGAAATAAAAAAGAAGCCAAGCAGCGCAGCTTGGCTTCTTTTTTATTTTGTGTCCGCTCTCAATACGTCTGCAACCTCATTAATGGTAATATACGCAGTCGCGTCAATTTCATGAACAATATCCTTCATCTTACTGATTTGGAAACGGTTGACCACAAAGTACACAATGGTTTTTTGACTTCTGGAATAACCGCCTTGGGCAGAAATCAGTGTGGTACCTGTACGGAATTCCTCCTGCAGCGCATAACAAACCTCGTCGGGCTTCACGGTGATAATCATCGCCGCTTTTGCACGGTCGAAGCCTTCCACCACAAAGTCTACCGTTGTGGATGCCGCCATATAGGTCACGATGGAATACAGAGGCAAAATCCAGCTATGGAACAGCACACCGCAGACTATGTACAGGATGACATTGTAAATCATTACAAAGCTGCCCACGGACAGGCCAATTTTCTTCGCAAAGATGACCGCCATAACTTCGATACCGTCAATGGCACCGCCAAATCGAATGGTCAGGCCGCTGCCCACACCGGAAATGATTCCGCCGAATACTGCACACAGCAGCAGGTCGGTACCTGCCATGGGAGACCCCTGTGTCAAATCCACAGGCAGCACCTCTGTCATCAGAAATGCGCCCATAGAGTAAACAGCAACAGCAAAAACAGAATAGACCGTAAATGTGATCCCCTGTCGTTTCAGTCCAAACAGAAACAGAGGAATGTTCAAGACAATCAGAAACAGAGACAAAGTCATGGTTTCGGGTGTCAGTTGTTTGAGCAGCATAGACGTACCGGAAATCCCGCTGTCGTACAAGCTCACGGGTTACAGAAACATGGTAATGCCAAAGGCATTGATCAGACCTGCCAGCGTAATCATGGCAAAGCGGCTGAGTTTAAATTCAGAGAGTGCTTCTTTTATCTGTATCAATCAAAACGCTCCTTTCATAAGTCAGCAGTATATTACAAAAACCTGCCAAAAGCTGTAAATTCACTGTTAATCTGCCACTTTTCCCAATTCTTTCATCCTCCGTGCCAGATAAACAAAGGGTGTGTCCAGCAAACTGGTGAAGATATAAATCACGTAGCTGGAAATAATAATGCTCATAAGCGTCTGCAAATCATACATTCCCCAGAACGCCAGAACATTGAACAGCACCGCATTCACCATCTGTGAAATCAAGGTAGACCCATTATTGCGCAGCCACAGGAAACGATGGCTGTTTCCGCTTTTCCGTGCTGTCAAATCCCACCATGCGTGATACAGCCATACATCAAACATCTGGCTGACCGCATATACACTCAGGCTTGCAAACAGCATACGTGGTGTATTGGTAAACAGGGTACGGAATGAGGGCATTGCCCAGTCTGCATCCGCCGGGGTGTACAGCAACCAGGACTGTGAAATCACAAGGAAAAACAAAGACGCGAAAATACCGAGGTACACTGCCCGATTGGCATCCTTCTTCCCTTCGTTTTCCGACAGGATATCGGTAATCAGAAAGGTCACCCCAAACAGCACATTCCCCAGTGTCTGCTGCAGACCAAATGCATCCACAACAATCATGACTTCAATGTTTGCCACGACCGTTGCCAACGCACTGACTGCATACAGTCCTATTTTGCCAAACAACCGATACGCCAGCAAGGCGCCGCCGTAAATCACAGCAAAGCTGAGAAGCAGCAAAAATTCATTATTCATATCGTTCTCCTTTTCATCGGAGGCAAAAAAAGAGCACCCCACGGTGCCCGCTTAGAAAGAGACGCACGTCTCCCTCTCCTATTTGCCCGTAGTTTTGTTTATAGACAGGATGGTTTCGAACTGTCTTTCTTTTCATTTGACCTTTTCGGTCGGAACATTGTAGCATAGTTTTTCGTCTATTACAAGTGGTAACAGCTCCCAATGCGCTCTTGCATAAATGCTACTTTGGTTTTATACTATGTAATAAGTATAGAAATGGGTATATGGCAGAAAGGACCGTCCGTTGAAG
>JAFQPT010000039.1 GCA_017411665.1 Oscillospiraceae bacterium
ACCAAGACCGCGCTGAACGACGACATCACCGAGGCAGAGGCATACTACAACAGCATCAAGGACAGCAACCCTGCTGCTGCCGCTACTCTCTTGGATGCCATCAACGCCGCCAAGGCCGTGAAGGACAATGCCGACGCTACGCAGTCGGAGATTGAGACCGCCGCACAGACGCTGACCGATGCCCTGAACGCTGCTAAGGCCGACGTGGCCCTGAAGCGCATCACGCTGACCATCCCCGCCAAGAGCTACATGGCCCGCATCGATGCTGACAAGCGCCAGATTGAGACCGCCGTAGCTGGCGTGAAACTCTACTCGGTGAAGAGCGTGACCAATACGGAGGTGGAACTGACCGGCGAACTGAGCGTGATAGCCGCCGAGATGCCTTACTTCATCTATAACGACAACGACACGGAGGTCGAGGTGAGCATCATCGTGAGCAGCAACGACCCCGACAACGTGGCGTACGACAGCGACCACTTCAAGGGTACGCTCGTGGACAAGACGTTTACGGACGAGGACATGCAGCAAGCCGACCACTACGTGCTCTCCGGCGGCAGCAGCTTCGTATGGGTGAAGGATGCCGGCACGCTGTCCGCTGGCAAGTGCTGGATTGAGCTCATTCCGACGTCGGCCGCCCATGCCCGTCGTCTGAGCATCGTCTTTGAGGGCGGACTGACCCCGACTGGCATCAGCACCGTCAAGACGACTGTTGACACCAAGGATGCTGCCGTCTATGACCTGCAGGGTCGCCGCGTGATGCAGCCCACGAAGGGTCTGTTCATCGTTGGTGGCAAGAAGGTCGTGATTAAGTAAGACTACTCTTTGGAAAGGTCTGCGTCATCCCTTGTCGGGGGCGCAGGCCTTTCTGCTTTTTCGCCCTTCTTTGCGATTAAGAACGAGCCTCTCTGTCGTAACACAAAAGGGACGGTTCCTTTTGTGTAAAAAAACGAAATCAAGAGCGAATATGAACGGAATGTCAAATCCTCAACAAGACTCGCGGCCTCCGCCCGGATGGGAATGACTGCGGTCGGCAGGGGCTCGCAGAAGCGAGACAAAAGCTGATTAGAGTCAGCAGCGTCCCGCAACGTGCGAGAAGGAATTGACTGCAATCAAAAGCGTCCCGCAACATGCGAGAAGGAATTGACCGCAATCAAAAGCGTCCCGCAACGTGCGAGAAGGAATTGACTGCAATCAAAAGCCTCTCGCGGATGGCGGGAAGGAATTGACCGCAATCAACGGCCTCTCGCAACCGTGGAGGGGGAATTGACCGCAGTCAACGACATTACGGATTTAACATTTCAGTACAAACTAAAAAACGAGAAGAATCATGATACAGATACCCGAACAAGTAAAAGACGCGCCCATAGTGCGGATGAAGAACGCCGTGCTGGTGGGCACGATGAAGTTCACGCTCGAACGGTTCGACGCCTCGTTCGACGCCGAGGAGAACCCCGCGCCGCCGCGCCTGGCTGCACAGCTGGCGGAGTTCCGCACGAGCTACGAGGCGCTGAACACGGCCTACGCGCTGACCCGCGAGAGCCTGATAACGCAGGACATTGCGGCGCTGGACGAGGAGGGCGACCAGCTCTACCTGGGACTGAAGGAGACGGTGGAGGGCGCGCGCCGCATGACGTACATGCCCGCCCGCAAGGAGGCCGGCGACCGCCTGACGGTGTTCCTCAAGAAATACAGGATAGACGTGCGCGAGAACATGATCGAGGAGTGGTCGAAGCTGCAGCAGATGACCGAGGAGGCGGACGGCGACGTCCTCGTCCGGCAGGACATCGCCACGCTGGGGATGACCGACCTGATGACGCGCCTGACGGCCATCGCCGCCGAGCTGCGCCAGAAGATGACGGAGCGCTCCGCCGGGCTGCCCGCACAGAAGGCCATGAAGCAGGCCCGCGAGGCCGTCTATCCCGAGTACCGCGCGCTCATCCTGCTGCTCAACGCCTTCGCCGTCACCGACAGCGAGCCCGACCGCTACGCCGCGCTCATCTTCCAGCTGAACAACAACATCGACTACGTGAAGATTCATGCCATGACGAAGGGCACGGCGTCGGAGGACGAGGGCGGCGACGAGCCGGAGCCGGACGGCGGCGGAGGCGAGGCTACGCCCGTGCAGCCGGAGTAAATAGAGACAATCGCCTTCGCAAGAAGGATGTGGTATTGACAGAACTCCCGTTTATAGCCTTATAGAGGGTTATAGACGGGATTTTTGGTAGCCATATAATTCAAAAAAACATAAATCAATCTGATAATCTCACGTTTTTCGTGATTTTCTTTGTAACTTTGCACTTGAAACGAAAAGACAGATAAATCGGGATTTAGCGAATATGAAGCGAGTTACACTTGTCCCAATAAAAGCAGAAGACCGCGAGCAGTTCATAGTGGATTGCCAGGAGTCATTCCGCTACGGTTCCTTGGAAGAATTTGGCGAGCGCAACACCCATCTGGATAAGGATGGTGAGGTGATGCCCCGCGGCGAGATTGAAGGTGTAATAGG
>JAFQPT010000382.1 GCA_017411665.1 Oscillospiraceae bacterium
AACTACATCTATTTCTATAACCATCAACGTATCCAGTTAAAAACTGGAGTAGCGCCGCTAACGCTGCGCTACTCCGCTTAAAACTCAATATTTCCTACTATGGGGCTTTTTTGTACTGTCCGTATAATTTGGAGCAGTGCAGAATAATCTGACGTGCTTTTTTGTTATCCGTTTTGGAAAGATATTACTTGTTGACTACATTGACAGGTGCGCCTGCAAGGAACGCTGCGATATTTTCTGCAGTGGTGTTCATGATGCGGGCACGTGCTTCCTTGGGAGCCCATGCAATATGGGGAGTAATGATGCAGTTCTTTGCAGTCAGCAGAGGATTGCTGCCTACGATGGGTTCGGTAGAAACAACGTCCACAGCTGCTGCGTAAACCTTGCCGCTGTTGAGTGCATCCGCCAGATCCTGTTCAACAACCAGACCACCGCGGGAGCTGTTCAGCAGGATAACGCCGTCCTTCATCTTTGCAATGTTTTCCTTGCAAATGATGTCCTTGGTGTTGGGGAACAGAGGGCAGTGCAGCGCGATGACGTCGGACTGAGCCAGTACATCGTCCACTTCCACATATTCTGCGATTTCGCGGCCTGCGTCGGTGGGACGGGAGCCTGCAGCCAGAACCTTCATGCCCAGAGCCTTTGCCAGACGGCCGGTTGCCTGACCAATCTTGCCGAAGCCGATGATCCCCATGGTCTTCCCGTCCAGCTCGATCAAGGGGTAATCCCAGAAGCACCAGTCTTCGCCGTTTTCCCAGCGACCTGCCTTAACTTGCTGGTCGTGGTGGCCGATGTGGTGGCAGATTTCCAGCAGCAGACCGATGGTGTGCTGTGCCACAGCTGCGGTACCGTAGGTAGGAACGTTGGAAACGGGGATGCCGCGTTCCTTTGCTGCAGCAACGTCGATAACGTTGTAGCCGGTTGCCAGAACGGTGATGTATTTCAGATTCTTGCAGGCATCCATGATGTCAGCGGTGATAGCAACCTTGTTGCCGACCAGAACATCTGCATCGCCGATGCGCTTGATAATTTCGTCCTTATCTTCGGGGGTACGGTCATATACAACCAGTTCACCCAACTGCTTCAGAGGTTCCCAGCTCAGATCGCCGGGGTTTTCGCAATAGCCATCCAGAACTACAATTTTCATACGTTTGCTCTCCTTTGTTCCGCAGCCAGAAGCCGCATAATGTTATCAGCTGTATAGCTGAGGTTTTCCACACTGTGATGACGGCTGACAGAGAAATCCTGAGGCAGTCTGTTAATGGGGAACACCGCGGTCACGCCTATATCATATGCCGCACCGATTTCCGCATCGTCAGCACCGCCGACGATGGCGATGACATTCTTGTTCAGCGTCTTTGCCCGCTGTGCCACACCGATGACCACCTTACCGCGCAGGCTCTGGGAATCCAGCTTACCTTCGCCTGTGATGACATAGTCGCAGTCCGCAGCCAGCTCTTCAAACTTGACGATATCCAGAACTGTCTGGATGCCCATCTGCAGTCTGCCGCCGAAGAATACCAGCATACCCATACCCATAGCACCTGCTGCGCCTGCACCGGGCGTATCGGGGTAATCCGCCCCCAGCTTGTCCGCCATGACCTTTGCCAGATGGCGCAGACCGTTGTCCAGCTCTACGACCATATCGGGATCGGCGCCCTTCTGGGGTCCGAAGATATATGCCGCACCGGTAGTGCCGTACATGGGGTTGTCAATATCGCACATAGTGATGATTTCCACGGCCTTCAGATTGGGGTCCAATCCGCTCAAATCAATATCCTCGATATTGCACAGGGTACCACCTGTGGGCACGAATGCTTCCCCTGCAGCGTTATAGAACTTTACACCTGCAGCAGCCGCTGCACCGCAGCCTGCGTCGTTGGTCGCAGAACCGCCCAGACCAACGATGATGCGCTTGACACCGCTCTTTGCAGCGTCCACCAGCAGCTCGCCCACACCGTAGGTAGTGGTCACTCTGGGGTCACGTCTGCCCTCAGCCAGAGGCAGCCCCGCACAGGCAGCCATTTCCACAACTGCCGTTTCCCCATTGTCAATCAGACCGTAATAAGCCTGCATATCTTCAAAGAAGGGATTCTTAACTGTCAGATACTTCTTTTCCCCACCCAGAGCAGTCAGAAACGCATCCACAGAGCCTTCTCCGCCGTCAGCCACAGGAATACAGACCGTACCCGCATCGGGGAAATGCGCCTTGATTTTTTCCTCCAGCAGACGGCAAATCTGCTCGGAAGACAGCGTTCCTTTAAAAGAGTCGGGAATCAGCAGAAATTTCAAAGGGCATACCTCCACTCATACTTTTACTTGTATAATTGTAACACAACATCTGCATTTTCACTATATCAATCTGAAAAAGAGCGCTTTTGATTGGTGCCGAATTTCTTTTCATTAAATTGTACAAAATCTTCAAAAGCTTCTGTTTGTCATGCTGTACACAACGCAATGTTGATTTTTGTATATTTATACTGTAAAATGATAACAGTGACTATTTTTCCCATTTCAGCGAGGTGACCCTATATGAGCTTAAAAACTCTGTTCGCCCCCCGTGATATGACCGAGGGCGCTCCTTGGCAGCGTATCACGGAATTTGCGGTTCCCATGCTGCTGGGCAACATTGCACAGCAGTTATATAACACCGCCGACTCCATTATTGTCGGCATGTACGTCGGCGACAATGCACTGTCTGCTGTTGGCAGCGCCAGCCCAATTCTGAACATGCTGCTGGCATTGTTTGTCGGTGTCGCAACCGGCGCAGGCATCGTCATTTCCCAAAGCTACGGCGCAAAGGACAGAGAAGCGCTGTCCACCGCCATCGGCAACTGCATTTCTCTGGCAGTGATTGCCACAATCATCATTATGATTGTCGGCCCCATGCTCACCATGCCTATGCTGGAGATGCTGGGCACTCCCACCTCCATCATTTACTGGTGTGCCGACTATCTGAACATTTTCTTCTACGGCATCCTCGGCTTCTTCATGTATAACATGCTGTCGGGTGTTCTCCGCGGTCTGGGCGACTCCCTTTCCGCACTGGGCTTCCTGCTGATCGCCGCCGCACTGAATATTGTACTCGACCTGGTGTTCGTAGCAAAGTTCAATATGGGCGTTCCCGGTGTCGCTCTGGCAACCGTCATGGCCCAGGCCATTTCCGCTGTGCTGTGCTTCATCAAGCTGATGAAGATGCACGACCTGTTCGATTTGAACAAGGACACCATCAAGCTGAACAAGAAGGTTGCCATGCGTGTTATCCGTCTGGGCGTTCCCTCCGGCATTACGCAGGCAATCATGGCCATCGCACAGATGACCGTTCAGACGCTGACCAACTCCATGGGCGAAATGGTCATCGCCTGCATGGTTATCATCATGCGCGTTGACGGTTTTGCGATGATGCCCAACTTCACCTTCGGGCAGGCCATGGGCGTTTACACCGGCCAGAACGTGGGTGCAGGCAAGCACGACCGTGTCTATCTGGGCTGCAAGCAGGGTCTGATGATGGCAGTGGGCACTTCCACTGTGCTGACCGCACTGGTGCTGATTTTCGGCAGAACCCTGTTCGGCTTCTTCACCAAGACCCCTCATCTGATTAACATGGCAAGCGAAATGATGATGCTGATGGCTGTTGGCTACATCTGTATGTCCGTTACTCAGGTGCTGGGCGGTGTAATGCGCGGCTCGGGCGACACCGTGACCCCCATGTGGATTTCCATTTTCACCACTATCATCATCCGTGTTCCCGCAGCGTACATCATCGCACATCTGACCGCAAACTCCCGCTGGCCCAACGGTCAGCCCTGGGCACTGTCCGGTTCTCTGCTGATTGCATGGACATTGGGTATGGTGGCACAGATTCTGGCATACAAATTCGGCCCCTGGCGCAAGAAAATGCACATGGGTCTGGAAAGCTAAAAGTCAATAAAAACAGCAATCCCGCACTCTTACGAGTGCGGGATTTTTTCGTTTAATATGCTTTTACCATTCGTCCACAAATACGATCGTAACAGTATCTGTAAAATCACCGCAGCGCAGGGTGACAGTCACACTGCCCGTCTGTTTACCGGTAACCCAGCAAGCTGCATCTTCAAAACGCAGCTCACAAATACTCTCATCGGAAATGCTCCACTCGTATGCATCTGTCATGTATGTGCCCTTCGGTTCGGCCACTGCATCAAGAACTACGCGCTGCCCAACTTCAGCAAGCAGCGGCTCTGCCTCATCAACACCATAGCCACTACTGATGTACACATTTGTGACAGCATAGCCGTTCTGTTCGGCATACACACCGTTGATATAGTCCAATACTGCATCGGCATTGGTCAGAAGATAGTTTTCTCCGTCGAAGAATACTTTCCCGCGGTCAGACAGCGTGATGTTTGACTTCACACCCGGAAGCGTAATCCCATACAGATCATAAATGCATTCATCGCTGTAAATGATGTTTTCATCGGTCTGTTCGTCGGGAATCCCCGCCTGCAAAAGCGCTGTCAGCTGCTGCTTTTGATCATCGGTCATAGACAGCGGCTCTATGGTGTTGCCGCTGCGCCGCCGGATGATGTCAAAGTTCTCCCGATAGGATTCGTACAGTGTGGTCTGCAAACTTTCCAGCACCAGTGTCTCACTCTCGCCTGTCAGCGTCAGCACGCTGCCTTCCACAGCATAGGAATAGGTCTTCCGCGTGCCATCTGCAAAGGTGAGCACCAGTCGGTCATCTGCAGCCTCAAGCACAAACTGCTCTGTTTGCTTTCCTTCTTCATAATAGGTCGTGCGGCTGCCGATGCCATTACCTGCGCTCAGATAATACACCGTCATATCCGCAGCGGAATTACCGCCCCGTACCACTTCCCAGCTACCCTGCAGCGCAGAGGCGGCACGAAAGTCCTCTACCACAAATCGATAGGGTTCCAGCAGAGCGCACACCCCTGCGGTATATTCAGCAGGGAAATATACATCGTTTTCGGAATCATATACCCATCCGCAAGGATAAACATGCAGAATGTATTCCGACAAATTTACAGCGATGATGTTGTCCATCTCTTCCATAGACAGCTCGGGCCGTTCCTCCACCGCATATGGACGGATATTCTCCAGCTCGGCTTCCAATTCTGCCTGTCGGTCAAATACATAGTAGCGGTTTTCTCCGTACCACATGGATACCTCACAGATTTCCGGCTGAGGATGGGTATAGTACACCCGCCCCTGCGCATCGGTCAATGGCTGATTGGATATCCAATTCATCCCCCGCAGCGCCTGCATAACCAGTGGCATTTTCGATAAGCGGTAGGCGTTGCCGTCCATGTAAAACAGCTCGTCGGCTACATAACACACACCCTTGTCTCCGTCGCAGGTAAAGTGAATTTCATAGTCGGGAGACTGCGGCATCGGAGCGGATACTCGCTCAACCTCAGAAGTGCGAATAGCATCCAACAGCAAAGAGGAAGAATCTTGATATCGAAAATCCGTCATCTGCTCACCGTTGATCACATGGTTTATATCCATCCCATAGGGCAGCAGTCCGTTGTCCGTCTGCTCACAAGGATACAGTGTATAAGTATAGTCATATCTTTCGTTGTAATAGGACAATGTGTTTTTCTGCCGATCCCATGTATAGGTTATGATATAGGGTGTGCCGTCCAAACTGTAGGAGTCGGTTTCGATCAGAATTTGATCGTCCTCCAGTGTGTAAGTGTAGTAGCTTATTCCGCTTGCCTGCTTGTTCCAATACCATACTTTCCGCACGGTGTCCCCGCGGAAATCCAGTTCCTCATAGGTTTCCACATTCCAGTTGTCGTCCCACATAGAGCCCGAATCGGTAACATAGTGCTCCCGTTCATAATGGCGCAGATCCTCGCTGCGCCAGAGACCTTCCAGCCCCCGTTCTTCCCCCGTGAACACCACCAGACCAATCAACAGTACCAAAACCAACACGATGGGAATGGCGATTTTTGGCATCTTGGGATTTTTCACAATACGCAGCACACGCTGCTTCAAATCGCTGTCGCTGCCTGTCATAGAGGTCGCCGTAGTCAGCATTCCCTTATACCCCACGCAGGTCAGATCAAGCAGCGTCCGTGCATAAGCAGTACGTTCTTCCTCTCCGATTCGCTTGAGCGCACCTTCGTCGCAGGCAAGCTCCGCATCCTGTTGGGAAATGTATGCTGCCGCCCACACCAGCGGATTATACCAGTGCAGCGTCACGCAGACACAGCGCAGCAGCGACCAGATGTGATCCTTGTGGCGGTAATGGGTCAGTTCGTGGGCCAGCACATGCCGCAGGGCATCCTCATCCGCAAACACTTCGGGTGTCACATATACCGCAGGCTGCAGAAAACCAAACAGACAGGGCGTTTCAATGGCAGCTGTTTCATAAATCGGAACAGTCTGTGTATCAAGATACCGTCTGCTGCGGCGCAGCTTTGCCGCAAACCGCAAATTGGATATGAAAAACGCGCTGCCTGCAAGCACCATCCCTGCTGCCCAGAGCATCATGAAAATACTTGAAGCGTTTACGGTGCGTTCACTCTGTCGGGTCGCTTCGCCTTGCACAGTCGATTCGCTCGGCTGTGTCGCTTGTGCCGTCTGAGTTGTCTGTGACGTATCGGACGGCACAGATACATCGGATGTATCGGTAATGTCGGATGCCACAAGTAAATCGGACGGTTCGGAAGTTTGGTTCTGCTGTATGTCATAAGTCGGCGCACGGTGCACTTCCCGCGCAACGTCTGTTTCGGGTACATAATTCAGCACACTTAAAGATGTAGCGCCCACGCCGCCGGGAATCAGCAGACGCAGCAGCACCAATGCCCACAGAGCATACCGCACCCACGCGCTGAGCTTGTCCCGTCCCACAAAGCGGATCAGTAATACCGCAGCAATCAATATGCAGGATGTCAAAATCCATTGCGTCATGTTCTTTCCTCCTTCCGAGGGAATTGCGCTCCTGTTCGGCTGAGAGTACCGAACAGGAGCTTGAGATAAGAGATAGATATAGATAACGATTTCCATCGTTTATCCCATTTTGTCACAATATACCGCAACGGACGCTGACTTGACAGTATCGCCATCATTCCACTCAGCCTTCACATTGCTTACACCACCGCCTGTCACAATAATTGTGCAGCCGCGCGCGTCGCCACTGACAGTGCAGACATCCTCATACTCACTTGTCCAGATCACATCCGCATCCTCGGTTACACCCCGCAGTTCCAGATACACTGTGCTGCCCACCGCTTCGCGAACCGCAAAAATCGGCTCTCCGCCTCGGGTAATACGGAACTCGTTAAAAATGGCATCCAGATGCTCCAGCAGCTCATCCGCAGTGCTCAGCTCATAGCGCACACCGTCCATATACAGACTGCCGTTGTCACTGAGAAAAACAACATCTTCTTTGTTCGGCAAATCGGAATTCAAAATGGAGTAATACACTTTATCCCATGTAACTTCCTCCGTACCGATGGCATCACCCAGTCCAAGCCATAACAAAGACTGCATTGTCTTCAGTCCTTCTATCGACAAAAACGCAGGTTCCATCACGTCGTCCAGTATGCGTACCACATCGCCGACATCGGCATTTGTTCCGATGACCGCCCCCTCAACCGGCTGCATATTGGAAATGATGATTTCCTCCAACATCGTCGGGGTCAGCCCAAATACTGCCAGCAGCTCGCTGTTGTCGTAGCTGCCCTCGTCATCGGTTTCAAATTGATTGCCGTATTCATAGCAGATATCCCAAATCAGAAATGTCGCGCAGCTGTCCAGTGCAGGCTCTATCCCCAGCACACGACCATCTGCCAATGTGATCTCGATCATTCCATCAAAAGGACATCCGGAGGTATATCCGAGTGGCTCAGCGGTAGTCAGCAGCTCTTCCAGAAACGCAAGCTTCGACGGATCGGCAGGATATGCGCGATCGTAGAGAATCATGCGTGCTGAGGCAATATCGCGAAGGTCTTCCGGTTCAAAACCCGACACCTGTACGCTTCTTCCGCTCCATATCAACGTTTGGATCCAATACTCGATCTCGTCGATATTGGACAGCACGTAGCCAACTTCTTGATCGTCTGTATAGACCAAGCCGTTGGCAATTGTGATCTCATGCTGCTGTTTTCCGTTGGTCAATACAAAATTCACCATATATGGCATGTTATCCGCTGATTCACGGCGGGTTTCCGTTCCCTCTCCTTTCCGCAGAAGGTCTAACAGCTTTGCCTCTTGAGTATCCGTCAGCCCCGTCCACAGGTTTTCATTGGGTCGAGCGAGGGAAACCGAGGAATACTCCCAATATCCCTCTGGCAGATACGGTACAGAGCTATACTCCCACGGAATAGAGACAGAACCGGCCTCCTCTCCCATAATCAACTTTCCATCATCGATACGCCAAGCACACGTGAACACCTCATAGGGATCATCATAATTAATAGTCAGCGTGTTATCTTCTAGTTTATAGCGGAACGTCCGTGAAGAATGAAGCGTCCCGTCAATGTAATCGGTGCGTCGCCCATAGCCGTTATAAAACTCATGGATTATGTCACCGGATGGCATTTCAGTTCCCCCAAAGGTTTCCTCCACACGCCAAACACCCTCAATAGATGATGCTTTCGCACCCGTAAATGCCGCCAGCGCTGCCACAATCGCAACTACAAGCACAACGATAACTGCAATCGCAGACATTTTGGGGTTCTTCACAATGCGCATCACCCGCTGCTTCAAATCACTTTCGCTGCCTGTCATAGAGGTTGCAGCCGTCAGTACACCCTTATATCCCACGCAGGTCAAATCCACCAGCGTCTTTGCATAGCCTGTGCGCTCCTGTGCTCCAAACCGCACGAGCGTGCCTTCATCGCAAGCCATCTCCGCATCCTTCTGAGACAAAATCGCAGCTGCCCAGACCAACGGGTTGAACCAGTGCACACATACGCAAACACAGCGCAAAACAGACCAGATATGATCCTTGTGCCGATAATGCGTCAATTCATGCGCCAGTACATGCCGCAAAGCAGTTTTATTCTCCCATACTTCAGGGGTCACATAAATCGCAGGCTTCCATAAGCCGAACAGGCAGGGTGTCTCCACTGCTTCCGTCACATACACAGGAACGGAACTCTGCATCACCGTTTGTCGGCTGCGACGCAGCTGTGCCGCAAACCGCAAATTGCTTATAATAAAAATCAGTGCAGTGATGATACTGCCAAGTGCCCAAATCAGAACAGGGGTATAGATGTATGTCCGACTCGATTCCCCTTCCGCAATGGGGATCATGGGTATTTCAATCGTTTCGGACGTCTGTGTTGTCTCAATAATATCGGATATGAGAATCGGCTCAGTCTGAACCTCTGCGGACACCGTCTTCTGCATTAGATTCTGCACACTCAAAATGCTTTCTCCGACACTGAACGGCATCAGTAGACGAAGCAGCACCAGTGCCCACAAAGCATAACGCACCCGCGCACTGAGCCTGTCCCGGCCCGCAACACGAATCAGAAGCACCGCAAGGATCAACAGACTGCTCGTCAGAATCCATTCACGCATAGATATTCCTCCTTTTTTCGGCATAATCGCCGCGCACTTTCTCGCCCCCCTTGTCTAAAGGGGGGATGTCGCGCAAGCGACAGGGGGGATTCATTTTCCTTCCTCCGCCTTTCGCAAAATGTCGTACAGCTCTTCGATTTCGTCCTTACTGAGCTGCTGCTTCTTGGTCATGGCACTGAGCATCATGCCCACACTGCCCTGATACACGCGGTCAATGAAGCTGCGGGTTTCCACTTCCGCAGCATCCTCCTTGCGTACCAAAGGAGAATACATCAGCACCCCGCTGCTGTCGTCCACAGCAATCAAGCCTTTTTCCGTCATGCGTCGCAGCATGGTCAATGTAGTACTGCGAGACCATCCTGTGTGCCGTTTCATATATTCCACTGCTTCTCTGCCGCTGCGGGGCGCCTGCTCCCACAAGCACTCCATCAAGTTCCATTCCGCTGCAGTCAAATTCATTTGTTCCATATGCATACCCTCCATTATGTCATTGAATAATCCCAAATTTGCCACGCTGCATCTGCATCTTCGCGTATCAAGAGCGTCTGCTTTGTGATTTTGTCGTCTTCCAAAAAGGTTTTTCCGTGATCCAACTCGCAGTCATAAGTCACTGCGACAACCACAAAATTCTCCGTCAAATATTCCCTGCTCCAGCCATCTTGGAAGTTTTCATACATCATGCGAAGACGTACACCTTCCTCCTCATTGACAGCAGATTCCAGCACCTCCATACGAAGACAATAATCTTCATGCACCCAAGCCTCATAATCCATGCGTGCCAGCGCTTCCGCCTCCCGCAAATCCGCTTCATCGATCCGCGCGGAATAGTCCGCGCCAAGCTCTTCTGCAATAGCGGGTGTGGGCGTGGGAACAGGCATTTCCTCCGCTCCGGTTTCTCCGCAGCCCGTACACAGCAGCAACATTGTTATAATCATCATCGTTCCGATTCGTTTCATTTCGTTTCTCCTTCTACGCTCACATTGTTTACATTGTAAACTCATTATAGCGCACGTTGTTTACATTGTCAACTATCACTGAATCAGACTTGAAACAGATGGAATAAGTCCCGAATGTTTTCTACCGTAATGAGCGATATATTAGAATTTGAAGAGTTGGTAAACTGCCGCAACCTTGCCTCCCCTTGCGAAGGGCGCCCCTTGTGGGTGTGCAGAGCTGAGGGGGACCGCTTGCGGTGGAGAGGTCGAAAAACATGCGGAAACGTTTGTAAAATCGACCTCT
>JAFQPT010000383.1 GCA_017411665.1 Oscillospiraceae bacterium
AATCTGGAAAAAGAACAGACCGTCATGCAGTTCAAGTTGGGGCTGGTGCTGATTCTGCTGGCGGGTGGCTGCGCTGATGTGATGGCGAAGCTCTATGAGGAGTGGGGCAATCCGGCCTTGTCCGCACAGTTTCTGCTGTATACCTTTGCACTGGCTTTGGTGCTGTGTATCCCGCTGGTGATTTGGAAAAAGGAACGCCCCGGTGTGCCGGAAGTGCTGTATGGCTTTGCGGTGGGGATTCCCAATTACTTCTGTGCAAAATTCCTGCTTGCATCCTTGGAAACCGTGCCTGCGGTGATTGTATACCCCACCTTCAGCGTAGCGACCATTCTGGTGGTCACATTGGCGGGTGTGGTGCTGTTTAAGGAACGACTGGGAAAACGGCAGTGGATTGCAGTGGGGATCATTCTGGTTGCTTTGGTGCTGCTGAATATGTGATGGAAAGAATAAACGTCTCGGCAACGCTGTCGAGACGTTGCTTTTTTGTGTGATTCTTGTTATGATATATTAGATAACACTCGAAAGAGGAGAGATATTATGGGTATTGTGGTAATTGGCGCAGTGTTTGTGGATATTAAGGGTTTCCCTCATGATATGTATATTCCCGATGGCCGTAATGTTGGCCGTATTGAATATGTTCATGGCGGCGTGGCCAGAAATGTTGTGGAAGATATTGCGAATCTGGAACTGCGTCCTACCTATCTGGGCATTGTAGATGATACCCCTATGGGTGAGGCTGTTGTCAATAAGCTGAGAAACCATAAGGTCAATGTGGATCATGTACTTACTAAACGTGACGGTATGGGTACCTGGCTGGCTGTGTTTGACAACAACGGCGACGTGGCAGGCTCTATTTCCAAGCGACCCAATATGCTCCCTCTGGTAGATTTGCTGGAAGAAAAGGGCGACGAGATCTTCGCTGCTGCGGATTCCGTGGTACTGGAAGTTGACCTGGATAAGGAACTGGTGAAGAAGGTTCTGGAGCTGGGTAAGAAGCACAATGTAAAGCTGTTCGGTCTGGTGTCCAATATGTCTCTGGCAGCACAGCGCCGTGACTTTGTCAAGCAGTTTGACTGCTTGATTTGCAATCAGCTGGAAGCAGGCATCCTGTTTGCCGATGACTATAGTGACAAGACGCCCGAAGAGCTGTGCGAGATTCTTTCCCATAAGGTCAGCCAGGCGAACTTCCCCTCTATGGTTGTCACCATGGGCGGCAAAGGTTCTGTATATGCCGATTACACCGGAGTGAAGGGCGTTTGCCCCGCTCGTAAAGTACAGGTCAAGGACACCACAGGTGCAGGGGATGCATTCTGCGCAGGTGTAGCTGCGGGCATGACCTACGGCAAGACTTTGGCGGAAGCGGTTGAAATCGGCACGCTGCTGGCAGCCTCTGTTATCACCTCTACGGAAAATGTATGTCCTCGTTTCATGCCGAAGGAACTGGGCATTGATGTGGAAGTGGTTGATTAAGTTTGAAATATCGAAAGCCCGCCAAACGGCGGGCTTTTTTTCGGTAAACCACAGGTTTCGCGGATTCTACTTTCGGTTTCTTGCCTTTTTCGAGGGAAATGGGTATGATGAAGCCAATCAAATCAACAGGAGGAACCGTTATGAATACGATGGGCGAAATCATTTCCACACGGCGTAAGGAACTGGGCATGACCCAGAAAGAGCTGGCGGCGAAAATGAATGTGACCGATAAGGCGGTCAGTAAATGGGAACGGGGCATTGCCTATCCAGATATTCAGTCTGTGCCGCAGTTGGCGGAAGTGCTGGAGGTTTCCGTAGTGGAGCTGATGGATGCGCAGCCCGATGCCAAAACAGAGGAGGCACCCATGAAGCATATCATTAAGGAAACGATCGATTTGATCTTTAAGGTCGTGCCTGTTGCCATGAGTGTGGCGGTTGTGGCTTTGGCTGTCATGGGAGCACTGAACACCGATTCCGCGCTTATTATGCTGGGACTGGGAATGTTCTGTCTGGCAATGCGCGGTCTGCCTGAAAACAACTGAAGAAAAACGCCAAATGTTTACTGTTCGGCACGTTTTGTGCTATAATACCGCCAATGAATAAAAAACGGAGGTATCAATATGGGAACGCGCATTATCGGCTTGTTTCTTGGAGGGATTTTGCTGTTTGTAGGGGCGCTTATGTTGAATCCCGAATTCCGACAGATTGTGAATGAAGTCAATGTAGAGCTGTTGGAGCAGGCGGAAGAGCAGGGGCTGCTGGAAACGGAGCTGCCCATGGGTGCAACAAATATTGTGGAAAACGGCTGCGAAGTCGATGGTGTTTTGACAGGCGAGATTCGTTTCAAACTGAGAGGTGTGAAGTGGAGCTATCGCTGTGCATCTGTTGCCCCGATGGATGACGAACTGCCCGATCTTTCCGGTATGGACGGAGCGTTTGATGCACTGGAGACGCAGGTGCGCGAATGCCCGGCTGCGGTATCTGTCAATGATGAAGGCGCCGGTAAAATTATCTGGTACGATGCGGCTTCCGGTCGTGCATACAGCCTGTCCATGGCGGAGGATGCCAATGGAGATACCCTGCAGAGTATTGCGAATCTGATTTTTACAGCCGTTTCAAAGTAGCAAACAAGAATCCCGACATCATCGGATGTCGGGATTCTTTCCTTTCACAGGGGGTTGTGGTATATTGGAGAAAACAAATGGCGGAGGAACGGCTATGGTGAGAAAATGCTATCCCAACGGAAAGAAAAAGGCCTTTGTGCTGACCTATGATGACGGAGTTTTGCAGGATGTGCGTCTGGTGCTGCTGCTCAACCGTTACGGACTGAAGGGAACATTCAATCTGAATTCTCTGCTGATGGAGCGGGAATTTGTGTGGCATCACGAGAAAATCGGGGCCGTGCGCAGATTGCCGTTGTCCGTTGCGGCGCACTTGTATGAAGGGCATGAGGTTGCAAGCCACAGCTGTACCCATCCCGATTTGCAGGGGATGAGCCGGGACGGACTGCTGTATGAATTGGGACACGATAAATATTTGCTGGAGCAGCTGGTAAAGCAGCCTGTTTTGGGCTTTGGTGTGCCCTTTGACTACTATGATGATGTGGTTGCCGATGTTGCGCGGCAGCTGGGCTTCCGCTATGCCCGCGGCTCGGAGGAGACCTGCAGCTATGCGCCCAATGCCGATGCATTCCATCAAAATGCAGGGATGTTCCACCTCAGTGAGGGACTGGAACAATTTGTGGAGGGCTTCTTTACGGCAGACGAAGAACTGGCATCCTGCATCATTGTGGGACACAGCTATGATTTGGATGCGGAGCAGCTCTGGGAGACGATGGAGTCGATGTTTGCGAGAGTGGCTGCGGACGAGAATGTGCTGTCCATGACCCATTTGGAGTACGTGGAGTATCTGCAGGCTATGGAGCAGGCGGAGATGTACGGGAAGACAATCATCAATCGCAGCGACAGACCGCTGTGGTTCGAGATTGACGGAAAAATTTGCAGGGTTGACCCTCAAAGGGGATAACCCATTTGATACAATCAACGTAAAGTATGATGCGGGAGGAATACCCATGCTGCAGGTAATCACAGGAAAAGCAGGGACAGGGAAAACTGCGATGATGATGCGGGCCATCGCAAAGGAAATGGCCGCAGGCAATCGAAGCATTCTCATTGTCCCCGAACAATACAGCCATCAGGCGGAGCGGGAGCTTTGCGCTGTTTGCGGCAGCAGAGTCTCTTTGTATGCCGAGGTACTGACCTTTACGGGTCTTGCACGCTGGGTAGACCGTCAGCTGGGCAGCGGGGAGCCTGTGGTGCTGGATAAAGGCGGACAACTGCTGTGCATGGCACTGGCACTGGAAATGGTGTATGCGCAGCTGCGGGTGTATGGCGGTGCGCGAAAACGTGCAGCGCTGCAAAGCCAGCTGCTGGATGCGGTGACGGAGCTGAAGACTGCCTGCGCATCTCAAGAGGAACTGCTTCGTGTGGCTGAGGAATGCGACGGACTGCTGGCGGATAAGCTTCATGATATGGCGCTGATCTTTGCTGCTTATGATACGGTGGTTTCCGGCGGCAGAGCAGACCCGACCGACCGCTTGACTCGATTGGCAGAGCGAATCGGCGATGCGGAAATGGGCAATATCCGTATTTTTATTGATGGTTTTACAGACTTTACGGGGCAGCAGCTGCGGGTCATTGCCGCACTGCTGGAAAGCGGCTGCGAAATCACGGTTTGTCTGACCTGCGACACGGCCCAACAGGACAATGAAGTGTTTGCCATTCCCCGCAGCACGCTGCGTACCCTCAAGCGCCTTGCGGAAGAGTGGGGGACGCAGTGGAATGAGGTGCGAAAAACCTCCGCTCGGGAAGAAACGGCACTGGAGTTTTTCTGCGACAATATGTTTACCTATACCCGTGGGCGCATGGAGGATGCGAATCACAGCATTCGTCTGTTTGCGGGAGACAGCGTTGCCGATGAATGTGAATTTGCGGCAGCGCAGGCCATTGCCTTTGTGCGGGATGAAGGTGCACGCTGGAGAGACATTGCGGTGGCTGTCCGCGGCTTTGAAAATTACGAGACGTTACTGGACAGCACCTTCCGTAAGTACGGCGTTCCCTTGTATATGACCAAGAAAAGCACCCTTCTGTCCAAACCGCTGACGCAGCTGATTGAGGCTGCGTACGAAATCATCACCGGTGGTTGGGATGCGGAGGATGTGTTTACCTATCTGCGCACGGGTCTGACGGGGATGGAGCAGGCTGACTGCGATGTGCTGGAAAACTATGTGCTTTTGTGGGATTTGCGAGGCACTGCGTGGACCAGAGAAGCAGACTGGAGACTGCATCCCGCAGGATATGAGGAAGCCTATAGCCCCGAAGACAATGCGCTGCTGCGCCGGATCAATGCCCTGCGACGCAGTGTGGCGGCACCTCTTGCGGTATTTGAAGAAGCAGCAAAAGCGGCAGGAACGGGGCATGAGCAGGTTATGGCACTGGTGCAGCTGCTGGAGACTCTGGGCGTGGATGGCGTGCTGGAACAGCGCGCAGCTCAACTGGAGGAGGCGGGATATCCGCAGCAGGCGGCAGAGTGTGAAAAAATCTGGGAAATTACCCTGGATGCACTGGAGCAGTTTGACGGGATTCTCGGGGAAACCGAACTGGATACGGACCGCTTCTCTCAGCTGCTGTTGCTGATGCTCAGTCAGTATGATGTGGGCACCATTCCCATTGCGGTAGACCGCGTGGCGGCAGGTGAAATGGACCGTATGCGCCGCAGAAATCTGAAGCATCTGATTGTGCTGGGTGCGAGCGACGGCAATCTGCCCGGACCGCAGGAAAGCGGCGGCGTATTTTCGGGAGATGACCGCACCAGACTGCTGGAAGTGGGTCTGGATTTGGGGACCTGCGGCGATGCGGAGCTGTGGCGGGAATTCGGTTTGATTTACAACTGTCTGACCCTGCCCAAGGAGACCTTGACTTTGACCTATCCCACAGGCGGGGATAACAGACCCTCTGTGGTGATGAGCCGCGCGAAGGCGCTGTTTGAAAAGGAAATCGAGTACATTGACCCGCTGAAGTGCAAAATGGCGTCGCGGGAAAGTGCGTTGGAGCTGGCTGCGTTTTCTCTGCGGGACAATGCGGGAGTAGCGGCTGCCTCTGCGGCAAGCTATTTCAAGGAAACGGACAGACAGCGTCTGGAAACTCTGCAGCAGGCAGCGGAGCAGCTTCGAGGCAGTCTCAGCCGTGAAGGGGTACGCAATCTTTACGGCAGCACCCTGCGATTATCCGCTTCCAGAATTGATAAATTCAATTCCTGTCCGTTTTCGTATTTTATGGAGTACGGGTTGAAGGCAAAGCCGCGCAAAACGGCGTCTTTTGCTCCGCCTGAAATGGGTGTTTTCATGCACTATGTTCTGGAGCACGTGGCGAAGGAAGTCACAGCGCAGGGCGGCTTTGCGGTTGTCACCAAAGAAGAACTGCATCGGTTGACGGATTTGTATATCGGACAGTATATCGCAAAGTATTTGAATCACTTTAAGGAGAAGACTCCTCGATTTGTATACCTGTTCAACCGCTTGACAAAAGACGTGCGGGCGGTTGTGGACGATATGGCGGCGGAATTGCGGAAGAGTGATTTTGCGCCTCTGGACTTTGAACTGAATTTCGGAGACCCCGAGAAGGTGCCGCCTATGGAAATCGGCAGCGGTGATGCGAGCATGACGCTGACAGGTATTGCAGACCGCGTGGACGGATGGGTGCACGACGGGAAGCTGTATTTGCGTGTGGTGGACTATAAGACGGGCAAGAAGGAATTCAAGCTGTCGGATGTGTTCTACGGCATGAATTTGCAGATGCTGCTGTATCTGTTCACCCTGGAAAAATGGGGTGAGCAGCGTTATGGCAGGGAAGTCGTGCCTGCAGGTGTGCTGTATGTACCTGCGTTCCATAAGAATGTAACGGGGCAGGACAACCTCAGTGACGAAGCCATTGCCAAGGAGCAGCGGAAGAAGCATCTCCGTTCAGGCTTGATATTGAATGAGGAAGCGGTCATTGAAGCCATGGAACATGGCGGGGAATATGAATTTATTCCCGTGACCGTGCGGAAAAAGGGAGACGTGCCCAAGGCACTGGCCACTGCGCAACAGATGGGTGTGCTGGCAAAGCACATTGACAAAACGCTGCAGAAGCTGGCAGCAGAGCTGAAGGGCGGCACCATCGCCGCATCGCCCTACTATAAAAGTAAGCAGACCACTGCCTGCGGCTACTGTCAGTACAAGGAGGTCTGCTGCTTTGAAGACGGGCAGCGAAATGAGAACTACCGCTACCTGCCCGACCTGCCTACGGAAACGGTCTGGGAAATGATGGAACAAAACGGGGAAGGAGGGAAAGTCGATGGCTAAATTTGCCCCTACAAAAGATCAGCAGCGTGCCATTGAGGCCCGTGGCAGTGCGTTGCTGGTTTCTGCGGCTGCAGGCTCGGGCAAGACCAAGGTTTTGACCGAACGACTGATGTCTTATATCACGGCGGAAAACCCCGTGGGCATCGACACATTCCTTGTAATTACCTATACCCGTGCGGCGGCGGGGGAATTGCGCAGCCGTATTATGGAAGAACTGACCAACCGTATGGCTGTTGAGCCTGACAATGCAGCTCTGCGCCGTCAGTATGCACTGGTGTCCCGTGCGCAAATCAGCACCATTCACGGCTTTTGCTCTGCGCTGATTCGGGAACATTGCCTGCCGTTGGAGCTGCCGCCCGATTTTAAAATTGTGGATGAGGCCCGTACCGCAGTCATGAAGCAGTCGGCTCTGGATAAAACGCTGGAGGCCTGCTACGAGCGGCTGGACAGTGATAAAGGGCTGCGGGAACTGATTGATACGGTAGGCGCAGGTCGGGATGACGGACGTCTGGCGGCACTGATTTTGAATCTCCACAGCAAGATGCAGAGCCATCCTTATCCCGGAGTGTGGGCGGAAAAGCAGCGGAAGGCACTGTATGCAGAAGGAATTTCCGACCCTGCGGAAACCGTCTGGGGCAGATATCTGCTGGACACGGCGGCAGAGACGGCGGAGTATTGGGCAACGCTGCTGGAACAGGATCTGCAGACGCTGTCTATGCCCGAATATGCGGATATCGGGGCGAAGGTGCCGACGAATCTGGCGGAATCTGCGGACAGTCTGCGCAATTTTGCGGCTGCGGCTCAGCTGGGCTGGGACAAGGCAGCGGAGCATGCCGTGTTTGTATATAACCGCTGGTCTGCGCCGAGAAAAACAGAGCATGGGGCTCTGCTGCAGAAAATCAAAGCCCGCAGAGATGCCTCCAAGAAGGCAATGGAAAAAGTGGCGGCAGAGTTTGCACAGAGTGCGGATGAGGTACTGCGGGATATGCGCCGTACCGCACCTGCTATGGATGCGCTGCTGCGGCTGACGATGGAATTCGATGCCGCCTTTGCTGCGGACAAGAAGCGCAGGGGCTTTGTGGATTATTCCGACCTGGAGCATTTTGCGGCAAAGCTGCTGTCCGACACGGAAGGAAATCCCACCGACCTTGCCCGACAAATCAGTCAGCGGTATACGGAAATCATGGTGGACGAGTATCAGGACGTCAATGAGGTGCAGGAGCTGATTTTCCGCTGTGTATCCAAGAACGGCAGCAACCTGTTTACCGTCGGTGACGTAAAGCAGTCCATTTACCGATTCCGTCTGGCCGATCCCACCATTTTTACAAACAAATATCTGACCTATTCCGATTACGAGGAGGCTGCGGAAGGGCAGCCTCGCCGTATTCTGCTGCAGGAAAATTTCCGTTCCCGCAGTCAGGTGCTGGAGGGTGCCAATGCGGTGTTTGAAAATATCATGTCTGTTCAGCTGGGTGAGCTGGAATATGATGATAATGCACGGCTGCGCTGCGGAAATAAAAGCTATGAGGGCGATGTTCCCGTGCCGCAGATTTATGTGATTGAAGGAGACCGGGAGGAAACGGACGAAATCCTGTCTACCAATCAGGAATTGGAAGCTGACTTTGTGGCGGCATCCATTCGTGATTTGGTTGACCGCGGCACTCCTGTAACTCGGGACGGTGTACGGCATCCTGCCCGATACGGAGATATTGTGCTGCTGATGCGCTCGGCAAATACGGTGGTCAATGTCTATCGCAAGGCGCTGGAGGAGCACGGGATTCCCGTGCAGTCCGAACAGGGTGGCGGGTTTTACACCACACCCGAAGTTACAGTGATGATGGCACTGCTTGCTGTGGTGGACAATCCCATGCAGGATGTTCCGCTGATTACGGCCCTGCAGTCTGTATATGTGGGCTTTACCCCCGATGAGCTGGCACGGGTGCGTGCCTGCGACAAGAAAGCCTGCTTCTATGATGCGCTATGCATTGCGGCAGGGGAACTGCCCAAAGCGGAAGCATTTTTGCAGAAGCTGGATCTTTGGCGAAGCATCAGCGGAGATATTCCCTTGCGTGAGCTGATTTGGCGCATTCTGGACGATTTGTCCGTGACTGCGGTGACCAGTGCCATGACAGACGGGCAGGTGCGCAGACGCAATCTTATGGCCTTTATCGACCTGGCAGCACAGTTTGAAGCGGGTGGCTATCAAGGGCTGCGCCGATTTGTGGTCTGGCTGAATCGTCAGGCGGAAAACGGAATCGAGCCCGAGATGCACAGCGGCGAAAGCGGCAATGCGGTGCAGATTATGAGTATCCACAAATCCAAGGGTCTGGAATTCCCCATTGTATTTTTGTGCGATACGGCACGTCAGTTCAATAAAAAGGATTCTACCGCTACGGTGCTTGTCCATCCGCAGATGGGGCTCGGGCCGAAGGTGATTGATTCGGAGCGCGGAATCGAGTATTATTCCATGCCCAGACGGGCTCTGGTTCGGAAAATGAATCGAGAGACCCTTTCGGAGGAAATGCGTCTGCTGTATGTGGCCATGACCCGTGCCAAGGAATATCTGTTTGTAACAGGGGTTCTGAATGATGCGGAAAAGAAGATAGAGGAGCAGCGGCTTTTG
>JAFQPT010000384.1 GCA_017411665.1 Oscillospiraceae bacterium
GAGAATCGCCAGACGGTTATAGGCAATATGGAAGTAGAGCAACCCCGTAGACTCGTCCAGCAATGGCTTGCCAAGCTGCATCATTCCACGCCGCTCCACAGGGACTTTAATATGCCACCGCTCGTTCAGCATCTCATCGTAACAGGTAAGGACCGGCGTCTTCCCATCCAGACAATGATACATGTAGATGCTACCGGCATAGATGATTGGATACGACCAGTGCCGCGCATTCAGAAATTGCACAGAGCATCTGATACTCCCTTCCATGTCAAGCAGGGCAAGACATGCCGTTTGGTCATCCATCCTGTCATACACGATGGCATACAGGTCCTCTGATACCTTCTGCGGCGGCCGAATCCCATAGTCTGTGCGGCCGAGGTCCAGGCACCACAAAATGTTTTTCTCTCTCATATCATAGCAGAGGCCATCCCAGAAAAGGATGCTGTCGTTCAGCACCCCGGCATCGACAGTCCCGTGCTCCGTGTTCTCCATCCGCTCAAGCAATTCGCCGTCATTGGTATAGCAGCATAACCTGTGCTTTCCGTTATGGGCGCCCCAAAAACCAACGGAGAAGACCGTCATTGTATCAGAGCGCACACAGGTCCGATAGCCATCCACTCTACCCGGCTCGTCTATCTCCAAATACTTGTGCAGTTTCCCGTCCGGAGCAATCGACCAGAAGCTCTTTTCATTCCATCCTCTGTTATCATATCGGACAATGGGGTATGTAATGGGGTAGTCGAACTCACCGGTCACCTCATCCAGTAACGCCAGCTTCGTCTGATTTTTGATTTTACTTTGCTCTGCCTTGCGTGAAAGATACTCCTCCAGGTAATCGCGCCCCAAAGGTTTTGCGTAGATAAGAGATTCCTCGTCCACCCACAGAACGCATCCCAAAAGGCTTTCCATCAGATGCACGCAAAGCTCCGGAGACCGCTCCTGAAAGATGGCTTTAAGGGTCTTCTCCTCCTCCGACGGCAGGTTCAATGTCTCAATAAACTTCTTGGGCTTCCCGGGACTCCTCGCAAAGCTTTCGTATTCCGCAGGCACATGGCCGGCAGCCTTCTTGCCTTCCTTATAGACAGTCAGTTCAACAAAGTCGTCATCAAAGTATTCTACCGTCAGGATACTGTATGGCAGCTGCTTTGAAAGGCGCTTCGCCTCCTTCTGCGCGGTGCCCCAGTCAATGGCGTCGCCAAGTACCGTTATCCAGCCCTCCGCAAGGGCAGTCACCGTGTATTGCGGGCACTGCGCCCTTACAGACTCCACATCATTGCACTGTATCTGGATATTTGCAAACTTCGCTCCCATACACTATCCTCCCATCATTGCCCGATATTTTTGCTAATGCAATTATTGCACAAAATGTCGCCTTGTGCTATACTTTTTCTACGAAAATTGCGTAGGCGGAGGTCTTGTTATGAAATACGCAAAAGGAGTTGCTGCTTGCTTCCTTTCCCTTTCCCTTCTCTTTTCTCTGACTGCCTGTGGCGATTCCACAGGAAATACTGAAAAGTCACTGTATGACCAGGGTCTTGAATTGGTTACCTTGATGAATGAGATGGCGGAAAGTGAAGAATACCTTGCAGCTTATTCATCGAGTCCTGACCTTGCGGCTGTCGTGCATGAAATCGCGCAGGGTGATTACAGTGAGCCGAAAGCTGTTTTTGCAATCTCCCCTGGCGAAGAATTCTATGCCATCTTCATGGAGATGGCCTCTATGAACAATCTATCTGATACTTTGAAGGACGCCATGGCAGATAAAGCTATGACAGCCATTTTAACACAGGTAAACGCCATGGGCGGCACTTCAACACTTGCCGCAACTGCCGCCTGCACTGCCGGCAAAACCTTTGTTTGCAGTGACGCTGATAGTAATGTGATTTACCTCTACACCTATGAAGACGCCTACCCAGTCGGTATTTCCTTTGTGACTGGCGAAGGCGGCGCCGTTTCTGCTTCAGGAACATTTGTAGCATATGACGATTTCACCTGTGGCTCTGCAGATGAAATAAAAGCGTTCTTTACCGATTACGAACTGGAAGTCTCCGAAATTGAGCCATAACTGTGGCCTTAATATGAATTCAGAAGATAGAGAGGAAAAGTGAAATGAACAAACAGGAACTGGTCAAGAAAATCGCCGCCGAGTCCGACATCAGCCAGAAGCAGGCCGCCGTCGTTCTGGACAACACCCTGAACGCCATCGTTGACGCCGTTGCCGCTGGCGAGAAGGTCCAGCTCATTGGCTTCGGCACCTTCGAGGGTAAGAAGCGTGAGGCAAGAGTCGGCCGCAACCCCCGCACCAAGGAGTCTATTGAAATCCCCGCTTCTGTGGCTCCCGTCTTCAAGGCTGGCAGAGAGTTCAAGGAGAAAGTCAAGGGATAACGGATGCACAGGATTTGGGTGAACACTGTTGATAAAGTGGCATCCTTCAAAGCAGTTGACGGCTATGAGTTGATGGAGTATGCAAGCTCGGAGTCCTACTGGGCATATATCCACGACCTTACAAAAAACGGATACCGATTTCAATGATACCGGCGTCCGGTCACCCGGACGCCGATTCTCTTTTTAGGTAGGGGACATGCACCTCTGAAAAAAAGTTATATGCCAGTTTGACAACAGATATTTTATGTTGTAAACTTGACCGCAGAAAGAGGCGCCATTCTTTCAAGTCTCCTACAACTCAACATACACTCCAAGCTGTACCCGTAGGCCTCCAACCTACGGGTTCATGCTATTGGACGACACACAAGCCAGGAGGTGATTTCATGCTGCAGCTGCCGGCGAATGTAGAATTTATACTGAATATGCTCAACGAGTCCGGATACGAGGCCTATGTGGTAGGCGGCTGCGTGCGTGACGCCCTTCGTGGGCAGCAGCCTCACGACTGGGACGTATGTACCTCCTGCCTCCCCGAGGAGGCGGTCGAACTCTTTGAGGCGCTTGGGTATCCTGTATTGAAAACGGGACTCAAACACGGGACTATCACCATCTTGATGGATGGCGAGGGCTATGAAGTCACCACCTTCCGTACCGATGGCGACTACTCCGACCACCGCAGGCCGGATGCCGTGCATTATACAGAGTCCCTGCTGGAGGATTTAAGCCGGCGAGATTTTACCATCAATGCCATGGCCTATAACCCGGTGCTTGGGTTCGTGGATTATTACGGCGGACAGGCGGACCTGGAGCAACGTGTCATCCGCTGTGTAGGTGACCCCGGCCAGCGATTTAACGAGGATGCACTACGCATCCTGCGTGCGCTCCGCTTCTCTGCCGTGTTTGGATATGGCATTGACCCTGCCACGGAAAACAGTATCCGCCTCAACAAGCTGCTGCTCCATGAAATATCCGGGGAGCGTATCCGCGACGAGCTGTGTAAGATACTGGTAACGGAGAATTCGGCAAGGCTCCTGCGGCGCTATGCGGATATCTTTTCCGTTGTTATCCCGGAAATGGAAGCGTGCATCGGGTTCCGGCAGAATAATCCCTATCATCTCTACGATGTGTGGGAACATACCCTCTGCGCCCTGGAGGAATCACCTAATGATTTATGGGTGCGTCTGACGCTCCTGTTCCACGACATTGGAAAGCCGCTGTGCTACACAGAGGATGAAAACGGCGTTGGGCATTTCTATGGCCATCCCGCAGTCAGCGAGCAGATGACTCGCGCCAGAATGCGGGCGCTGCGGTTCAGTAACCGGGAAATTGATACCGTCAGCCAACTGGTCAGGCACCATGACGATGATGTCCAACTGTCTACCGCCTACGCCCGAAAGCTCCTCAACAGGCTTGGCGGCTTCGAGCAGGCGCGACGTCTGATTGATGTGAAGAAGGCGGATGTGTCCGCACAGGACCACGCCCTCTATCATCAGAGGACGGATAAGCTCTGCAGCTTTGGCCTTATCCTTCGTAAAATTGAGGCAGACAGTCTGGCATTCACCATCAAGGACCTGACCATAGACGGACATGACCTGATGGGCATAGGCTATGAGGCGGGACCGGGTATCGGCCAGATGCTCAAACGCCTCCTTGATGAAGTGATTTCCGGGGACCTGCCAAATACAAAGGCGGCACTGATTGCCTACGCTGCCAAGCATAAGGAATAAGCGTACATACCCCACACAGCCACCGTGCATCGGCACGGTGGCTTTTTCTTATGCCCTGTTTCCTTCATACTGAATCGAATCTTTCCCTGACGATACGGAGCAACATCATTTCAAACACTCAAATATCCAAAGACTGAAGGAGCGTGTTAGATGAAACTGAATATCGACGACCTCTGCCGCAAGCACGATTTATTTCTGACCAACCACCCTCAGCGTCCTGCCCTGCTCCTGCTGCTGCAGGATAACGACATGGCCAGCGATGATGCTGAGGCTGTTGCGGATGCCATCATTGACCTGATGGCGCCCAATGACCATCTCAAGGAGGATGTATAAGATGATTGAATTCTACGAGGGCGAGTGTTTTGCCGCCACAGGCATCACCCCCGATATTGAGCGTACCTATGTCCCCGTCTATCTCAAAAGAGGAACGCAACTGTTCTTTCTCACCAATAGGCTGGTAGCCGAAACAAACGAGACGATGGCGGCGGCCAACATCACTGCGTCCACATTGGAATGCGAAAACATCAAGGCCAGCTTTATCGCAAGTGGATGCCGGTTCTTTAAGGAGACCGGCACCCATGAAAATCCCCTGCATCTGCTGGACTTTATGAAGGAGCGAAGCTATACCTTTGCCGCATTTGATACAGAGGATATGTTCCGGTATTCCAACCGCAAAGACGGCTCTGTCCCGTTCGCTGTCTTCCACGGTAATCTGAAAGAACTGTCTGCAGCTTTCACATACAAGATTTTTGATGACAGCCTCGTACAGGAACTCAAGCGGCGTATTCTCCCTTTTCTGCGGCAGCGTCCCGGTAAAGGGGACAAATCAGAGCATACCCCTGGCAAGGTCATCAAAACCTTCGCAGACTGGCAAAGCTCCGGAGTACGCACCATCGACAAGTACATCTTTCCCGGTGACCATGTAGATGCCACCATCGTCGACCATTTCCGCAACATCCTCCTCCCTGCCATCGACAGCCGCGGCTACCTGCAGGCAGGCGGTGAGGCGACTCAGGTAAAGGTCCATTGGCCTGATGGAAAAGCAAGGTATTTGCCCACTTATCTCACATTCACCTGCCACGGCCCATACTGGACATTTTGCGGCATCTGCTTCCGGGAAGATACAGTCGACCTGACTGGCATCTATGAGGTATCCCTGCAGCCGGATGGGTCCTACAGCAATTTCCGACGCCTGCATGACCTCACAGAGCGGGAACGCTACGACATGATGTTCACGGCTGGCACGAGGCCCGACCCCACTTTGTGCGAGCAGTTGGTAATGCTGTGCAGGGAGAGAGGTACATTCAATCCATTGGATTGCTCTCTCTGGGAGGACCCGGAGCCGGGCGAACCCTATCCTTACGGTATTCTCGCCTTTGATGACCAGGCCATGCTCAAGCTGTTTTTCCAGTACGGGAACTGGTCTGCGGGTACTGGCGCACTCTACCATGACCTTGCCTTTGTTAATCAGGTCAGCGGTGTTGGAGACTGGTGGACACTCAAATATGACCACGGCATTGGCCAGTGGGTGCATTTTGAGAGCATCCACTTCTATCACGTCATCCAAAGGGGCGAGTTTGAGCAGTTGATGGAGCGGCTTGACGCAGCCACCATTCCCCAGTGCATCCAATGCGTCTATTGAGGTGGCATCATGACCTACTGTGATTTCATGAATATCCTTGATGAACAGGTGGCAAAAACCACCGGCTGCGCGGGACATGCTGCATTCAGAGCCGATGTGGAAGCACTCAAGACCATCAACAATGGGTTTGGCCTTCCCGCCATCACTGCCAATGTATGGCTGCATAAAATCTGTGAGCTGTCCGATGCGGACCTCTGCGCCTATGTGGAGCGCTACCGACCCGGCCTTTTGGATGCCCGGTATGAGCACTACCCCTTCGTTGGAAAGCCGGTGCCGTCGGAAGCACGCAGATAGGCGCATCATTCTACAAATGAACCAAGAAGGAGTTTTTTATGAGCACAAAGAAATCAACACTTAAAAAGCTGGAGCAGTTTCATCCCGGAGACTTCGTGCAGCTTTCTGACGACATCCTCCATGATGCCTTCAAAGGACTGCATGGCCGCGTCCTCAAGGTCGTCAAATCCAGATGTATCGTCGCTGTTGCCTGTGAAAACGGCCAGCAATACGACGCATTGCCGGAAAATGTGATGATAGTCATGCCGGCTACAGCTGCCTTTGCCAAATGCCGTCTTCCTTGGAGCGCAAATGATGACTGGAGCGCATACACCGTCTCCTTCGGCGCCTACGATGCTTCTGTCTACCAGCGTTTCGGGGACAGACGGTGGGTTCTCTCCTGCAGCCAACTCCAGATTCAGCAGCGGCCTCTGCCAAATGGAGACCTCCCCTCCCTTCGTGTCGCGGAGGAGGAGTTGCGGACTGCAGCGATGCATCAGCGGGACCTTGCCAACAGCGCCCTGCGCGACCTTGGCATTGGGACGGGATTCCGGGTGGATACCCGAATCGGTACCATGGAGGCGTCTCTCATCCAGAACGAAGAACTGCCCGGTGTCTCTATCGACCTGCATCCATTCGATGGTACTCCCGCCAGCAATCTTCTCTGTCTGCAGCAGGAGGATGACTGCAAACTCAGGGCAACAGTCTATGCGGAGCTTGGCAGCAATCCCTGCGACGGTTCTGAATGCGGAGACTACTCCCACAGCATTTGCTTTACAAAACCGGGGGAGTCGCCGGACGCGGACATCCATCCCCGGTGGGCCGTCTGCTCCAATAAGACGTCCCTTTATGAGGCTGCGGCAGAGTACGATTACCGGATGGCGCGGGAGATGATTATTAACCGCATGGTCTCCGGCGGCTATGCTGACCCGGAGAAGAATTATCCCGAGGCTCTGGAAGGCGCAGTGTCCGAATACTTGAAAAACCGTAGTTTCGGTTGCGATGAGGACTATTCCCTCAGCGAGGCGATGGCTTGTCTTCCTTCCTTGGATAGCACAGAACAGGAGGGATAAGATGCTTTTACCGGGAAAATATGTATCCGAGAAAACAGAGCACTATTTGGACAGCTACCGTATCGTCATGGAAGTAAAGGAGACAGAGAAATCCTACATATTCACCCTTATCGACTTCCAGAGCCGGTACAGCGCCGGACATATCGAATTGCTGTTTTCCAAGTCAAAACGCTTCCTGCTGCGGAAAAACAAAGGCGGACATGCAATGCGTGTGTGGGATAACAAGAGTTTCACCTTCTATCCATATCAGGCAGGGATTCCGTATTTATTTGAAAAGATAGACTAACACGAAAAGGGCTGGCGAAATGCCGGCCCTTTCCCTTGCGTTTATATTCGATTTCCGATAAAATACTTGGTAAGCTGGTCACAGGAGGTTTCCCATGAAAAAAGCTATTATTGCACTCCTCTTTATCGTGCTACTGGCCTCCTTAACTGGTTGCCAGAAAACGTTGAGGGGCACAGATGCGTTGATTGAAAGAGCGCGGGAAGAACTCTCAAGCGCCGATGCCGACACAATCGAACTGCAGTACGCCGGTCTGTGCAGTAGAGATGACGACGCCCTCATTTGGTTTATCTCCGGCAACGAGTATCAGGCTCACACGTATCTCCCTATGGAGTGCGCCATTGTTGGTGAAAATGAATATACCTATACGCACACCTATAGCCCCATGGAACGCGGCATGGATATCGCGGTTGTAGAATGGAAAGGCGGCTACTGCTTCCTCGTCAATAACGAGAAGTGCTGCACCATCCGAATCACAGACAATACGGGAACATGAGACGAGAACATTGAAAAGGACGCTTACCCGTACATCTTCTACAATAATTTGATTCCATCCGAATACCTGTTCCTCGATGCAGAGGGCAACGAAGTACCATGAACCGATACCGGGGAGGCTTCCACCAGCGATGAATTTCTTGAAAGAACTGCTGTTTCAAAAACGAATAAAGGACCTGCAGAAAAAAATCAACGCTCCTGTACGCGGCCTTCACATAGAGGGTGACCATAGCTACCTGGCCACCTATACGGAACTCAAGAAAATCCTTGCCCGTCGTGTTGACCCAATCCTGTCAGCAGAAGGCTATTCCTATGATGGAGCCTATCAATGGATAGGCCCGTGGGAGAATGACCACAGCCGAAGAATCATAAAAACAAGCCTGCTGAAAGGCGCCGGCGTAATCTATATGTGGGGCCGCTGCTACGATTTTATCCCTGTCATTTCTAATGACGGGAAATCCTATCGGTATCAGCGTACAGACAAAAGCGCCGGTCTGCAGATGTTCCCCCGTCCAACTGACTTGCACGCCGCTCCTATCCCTGAGATGAAAGGCGTCCCAAAGGAGTTCAGCTTATTTGGCCCCGATTTGGCAGATGTGGAGCGTCGGACATTCGATGCTTTTATTGAGACGAAGCCGCTTTGGGAGACTTGGTTTGGCCTTACAGAGGGATACGAGGCCGCTATTGCGGAACTCGATAGGCAAATCAACTACGGGTACAGTGTAAACTGGCCTGCCGTTGCGTATGTAAAGGCTTTCCTCCTTGCAGTTCACGAGGGTCCGGATATCGGGCTGGAAGCCTTGAACACATATTTTCAGGACGAATACTATACGCCTCCTGCAGAAGACATGCAGGATAAGATACGAGCGAAGCTCCTGTCTCTACCAAAACTATAAACATCTCCACAGGGAAAGGCTGGCGAATCACGCCAGCCTTTCTTGCAGTCATACCTTATTTCTATTTGCTAAAATACCGAATGGCTTCCAAAAGGCCAGCATCTTCCTCATACAACGCGTTCTGATTCTCATCCAGGAGAATAGGATACCCATTGACATCTCCGTCCTCCGTAAAGATGAATATGTCCAGAACGGTCTCATCCACTGGAACAATCATTCTTACCCCAGCATTTCTAAAGGTGTAGTATTGGGCATCTTCTGGAAGGTCGCCGCCGTAGAATATAAGAACAGCTTCTTTTTTGGGGGAATAATACCCCCAACTGCCAAACTTGCCAGCGTCAATATATGTTGTGCCGCCACTGGCGTACCAGCGATTGCGGAATACCTTGTCCCGCTCATAGACGCATAGGGAGTAGCCCCCGCCGGCATCTGAAAAGAGCATGGCCATGTAATCACCATTTTCATCCGACGCTACACAGGACATGCTTTCTGCGTCCGGTTCCCGAATATCCTCGTCATCCCACTGGGTCAGATACTCTCCCGCCGCCTCCAGCATCCCCCTTTGGTCATCCGGACTGACCGAGGAAACATAGTGATATCCAACATAGACGCCGGCAACTACCGCTACAAGAGCCGCAAGCCCTGCCAGCGTAAGCAGCACCCCTTTGATTATGTTACGCTTCCCCTTCTTCTCCGATTTGATAATTTGCTCACCTGCCTCTTTAGGAAGCTCCTCCTCCGTCAGTTCCCTGCCGACTATCAACTCGGTCACGCTTATCCCAAGTGCTTCCGCCAGCGGCTCCATGGAGTCAAGCGCCGGCATTCCACGCCCTGTTTCCCACCTGCTAATGGCTTTATCTGTCACATGGATTTTGTCCGCCAGTTCCGCCTGGCTCCAGCCCATGTCTTTTCTTCGTTTCACAATGAGTTCTCCTGTCAGTTTTGCATCCACGGAATCATCTCCTTCTGGCCGAATTATAGCATAAGGCATGGAAAAGCGCACTCTATCAAACGTAGAACACGGTATTTTCACCTTTTATCCTGTCCCTGTCCCTCTTTCTTTCATACTGCAGTATCAACGCTATTGAAGAAGGGAGCATAACAAATGGGCGTTAAACGCAAGGAACACACAGCATCTGAAATCAACGGTTTCTGCGAAGCAATCCTCCGCAGCATCGACCGGGAGAAGGTCCGCGGCTTCCACCCCTGGCAGTTCAGCGGCTCCGTTGCGCTGGATGACACGACCCTCATTGTCGCAACAACAAAGCAGTGGCGGGGCTATGTGGTGGAAATGCGGTTCTTTACCGATGAGCCGCCGCGATATCGCCATCGAATCGACCATCTGACCATCCGGTTGTCTACCAACTCCTATTCCAAAGAGGCGCTGGTAGAGGCCATCCGGCGTCTTCTTGAAAAGGAGGCGAAGCGGGATGCGTAAAGTAAAAGTCCGAAAGCCCAGAGGCATGAAACAAAACGGCTATCGCTCCTATGACATGTGCCCCTACTGCTATATGCCGGGCTGTGACCCCTTTGGCGCCTCCGCCCTGTACCGCAGGAAAATCGAACAGCGGCTGAAACGAGGTCTCTGTCCCGCCTGCGGGCACGCTCCCTGCCGCTGTAAATCCAAGCTGACGCTCAAAGCGCCGATTTGGAGGTGACAGGCTCCTCATTAAATGGTATCATACCCATATCACGACCACAGGAGGACGCACATTATGGCAAAACTCTCCCCCTCCACCCTCAACCGGATTTTAGAGGAGCTGGATACCTACGGTCTGAGCAGTACGAAAAAGGAATGTATCCACGAACTGGTCACAGCGGAGCTTGCCCGCCGGGATGGCGTCGACCGCTTTCAGGAGTTTCACAAGTGGATTAAGCAGGGCGATATCATCCTGACGCAGATGCTGGAGGAAAACCGGCTGCTCAAGGAGACAACGGCGCCGGATGCCGAGCTGGTGAGCAAGTTGGAGGTCCTGCGCATCATTGAGGCGCTTGCAACAGATGAACCGCAAAACGACCATGAAAAGGGCGCCAACTGGTGTGCCGGTAAAATCAAGAAGGCCGTGGAAAGCCTGCCTGCAGTTAAAAAGTAAATACGCCTATCACCGGCCGGACCCATGATGGGTCCGGCTTCTTTTTTATCTCTCTGCGCTTCTTTCATACTGGCTTTGGCTATATCTGACTTGATGATGGGAGATACCAATTCATCACACAGAAATACAAAGCCAGAAAGGAATCACGCAATATGTTCCGACGCAGAGTAGTTTTTATCGATGCCGCGGGAACCGCCTACATCTCCCCGGAGTTCAACGGTGATAAGGCGGAGATGGAGTATTTCCGTCTCTCCGACAGTTGTGATGTCAACTGGATGGAGATACAGGATACGTTCCGCCAGTGCAAGACTATCGAGGAGTTTAAAACCGCCTGCATCACGGCGCAGGGCTTCTATCATTCCTCGATGCCAAATCCCGACCCGGAGCCGCCGGCGCCTGCCGTCCCTGTCAGCGAGCTGGAGGCGCCGCCCAAATGCGATGTCATCGTAGTCATCACGCCAAAGGACTGCTACTACATCCATCAGATGGAGGTGAAGCGGGATGATGCTTGAGTATCCGTTTGACCACATTGTCTTCTTTATTGATGACAGCACATGCGCCCTTATGATGCGACGACTCCTGTCCGATGATGCTGTCCTGCTGGAGGAAGAACAGGTCATCTTGAAGCTGTCTTACGAGGAGTTTCTGTCGGCAATGAAGACAGGGAATCTTCCAGCGTCCTTTACTGACCTGGACATGCTTCAGGAGCTGATGGAAACAGAAGGTCTTGACCTTGGCCATGTCTCTAATTTTACAGGCACAGTTGAGACGAGCACTGAGCTGCTTCCTTTTATTTCAACAAAAAGCATTGAGCAAAGCTATGACGATGATGTAATTCTTTATCTCCCGCTGGATAAGGGGCGCAGTCTCTTTCAGGCTGCCTATCCTTCTGCCGGGGAGCTGCTTACAGAAATACGGCAGAAGCTCCAGAACTATTTGCCGGACGATTTTGACTATGCCGCTCATATCTGTAAAGTCACAGGCACCTACTGCTGCTGACGGGGTGCGCCTATGAAGAACATTACTCCGGAGAC
>JAFQPT010000385.1 GCA_017411665.1 Oscillospiraceae bacterium
CCCAAAGGTGTAGGGTTTCACCATTACGATTCCCTTCACTTAACGTGGCTTGCCCTCATTACCATATTCATTGTCACACTCTCTTATACATACAAAAGACAAACGGTAGAAAAGCGGAACAAAACAAGGAAAATTTTAGCCGCAGCACTGGTGGTGGATGAACTGTGGAAAATGTTTTGGCTCACTGTCGGGCATCGATATGAGCTGGAATATCTGCCTCTGCATCTTTGCAGCATCAACATTTTCCTAATTGCTTATCACTGCTTCCGCCCCAATAAGACACTGGACAACTTCCTGTATATCGTTTGTATCCCCGGTGCATTGGCCGCGCTTCTTTTCCCCAGTTGGAGCGCGCTTCCCTTCGCAAATTTCATGCACGTTCATTCCTTTACCGTACATGCCCTGCTTGTTGCATATCCTGTCATTCTCCTTGTGAGCGGGGAGATCAAGCCCGATATCAAGGAACTGCCAAAGGCATTGTTATTACTGCTCTGCTTTGGAATAGTCGCTTTGGCATTCAACATCGTATTTGATGAAAATTTCATGTTCCTTATGTACGCAGACCCCGGCAATCCACTATATTTGTTTGAACAGGCATTTGGAAGCCATGTCATCGGCTTCCCTGTCATCATCGCAGGCATTCTGCTTGTCATGTACGGGATTCCCGCTCTGTTCCGCAAGTTCATAATAAAAAAGGACTCTGTTTAAACAGAGTCCTTTTTTATTGCAGTCCACCGTATCTTCTCATAGATACGCACATTTCTTCCGCTACAACAAAGTGATCCAACAGTTCAATATTAAACAATGCAAGACAACTTTGAATATCTCTGGTCAGATTCATATCGGAAACAGATGGTGCCGCTATACCGCTGGGATGATTATGCGCCAGTACGACCTTAACTGCTCTGCGGTCCAGAGCAATCTCCAAAATTTTTCTTGGTTCTGCTACAACAGAATCCATACCACCTTGCGCAATCGGTTCACAGTAAGTAATTCGATTTCCCGAATCCATGCAAATCAGATATAAGGTTTCTTCCATTTCAAACGAAAACAAAGGAATCACGTAGTCTTCCAATTGCTCCATGGTAAGATATGCCTTCTTGGGCTTTTGTTTTCCTTGAATATATCGTTTACACACGGCAGGAATCATCTTGATAAACGTTGCAGTATTCGCTCCGACTCCGGGAACCTTCACCAAGTCCTCATACGGTGCATCAATCACATCGTGAAATGAACCGAAACGATTCAGCAGAGCATGCGCAATGGGATTGGTATCCTGTCGGGGAATCGCATAAAACAATAATAATTCCAGAGCATTGACATCGCTGAACCCTTGAAATCCGGTTTCGCGAAATCTCTGCTTCATTCTTTCTCTATGTCCGGAATGTATACTCATGCAAATCCCTCTTAGATACTCATATTGGCATATGCATTCAAATCAAGAGTCGTTGTATTGCCGGAAAGGTATTCATAATACCCCTGTGCCCCAATCATCGCACCGTTATCCCCGCAAAGCTTCAGCGGCGGGAAGTACAAAGTCAGCCCTGCTTTCTCGCAAGCAGCTTCAAAATCTCGTCTGATACGGGAATTCGCAGCTACACCGCCTGCAACCACAATCTTAGTGTGTCCGAAAGTTTGTGCTGCTTCAATTGTTCTGGGAACAAGACTGTCGCTGACCGCTTTGCAGAAGGACGCGGCAAGAGAAGGCTCATCCAGCTTTTCCCCCTTTTGGTTTGCTTGATGCACCAGATTGATTACAGAGGTCTTCAAGCCGGAAAAGCTCATATCAAAAGGACTGTCGGAAACATGAGCCAAGGGAAGCTTGTATTTGGTATCGTCCCCCGTCTGCGCCAAATCATCAATGGGCTTCCCGCCGGGATAACCCAACCCCAGCACACGAGCAGTCTTATCAAAGCATTCCCCTGCTGCGTCATCGCGTGTCGCACCAACGATTTTCATATCAGTATAAGACTGCACATCAACAATCATAGAATTACCGCCGGAAACCGCAAGAGCCAAAAAAGGAGGTTCCAAATCGGGGAACGCCAGATAGTTAGCTGCAATATGCCCGCGAATATGGTGTACGGGAATCAGAGGAACATCCAATGCCATTGCAATAGACTTTGCAAAGTTTACGCCTA
>JAFQPT010000386.1 GCA_017411665.1 Oscillospiraceae bacterium
ATTCGTCAGGACTTCAGCTGCTTCGGCGAATTCGGACAGCAGGGCTATGGCTACAATCTGGTATCTCTGCGCCAGTCCATCGCAAAAATCCTCGGTATGGACAGAAACTATTCCGCTGTCGTGATCGGTGTCGGTCATCTGGGTCACGCACTGGTGGATCATTTTGACTTCTCCGCCTGCGGCTTCACTTTGAAAGCGGCCTTCGACTTGAAGGAAGATCAGAATGCAAGAGTTCCCGTCTATCAGTTTACCGATTTGGGTGCCTACTGCAAAGAAAATCCCATTGATATTGCCGTTGTCTGCGTCCCCATGGACCATGCACAGGAAGCTACCGATGCTGCAATTCAGGCCGGTGTGAAGGCAATCTGGAACTTTACCAACGCAGTTATAAATGTTCCCGATCACATTATCAAGGAAGATATCTATTTCTCCGACAGCCTGCTGGCTCTGGAATACTATCTGGCGGAAATGCTGGATGAAGAAGCCAAGCGCGCTGCAAGAGGCAGATAACACAAACTTACAGATGACCGCTCCGAATAGCTTCGGAGCGGTTTTTTTGAAGGTGAAATCACTATGAACTACGAACGTATCAGCAAGAGACTTTCTTTCCTGCTTCGTCACAGCAGAGATCCGCAATACGTTGACCTCTGCGGTGGCTGGGCAGACGTGGAAACAATTCTCCAAGCCCTCAGAATCAGTCGGGAGGATTTGGATTATATCGTCGCCTCAGACCGCAAGACCCGATATTCCTATGACGAATCCGGCACAAGGATTCGAGCAAATCAAGGGCACTCCATTCCCGACCTAATCGTAGACATGGAATCTCCCGAGCCTCCTGCTGTACTGTATCACGGTACTGCCACCCGTTTTCTGGGAGCCATCCTCACAGAAGGCTTGAAGCCTATGACTCGCCAATGGGTGCATCTCTCCGCCGACCTCGCTACCGCAAAGACGGTCGGCAAGCGGCACGGAACCCCTGTAGTGCTGGTCATGGATGCAAAGGAATTTGTTGCCCGCGGCAATGAGCTGTACCGCTCCGCAAACGGAGTCTGGCAGGCAAAGGCTGTTCCTCCCGAATTTTTGAGTGTCTGCTCCGAAGAATAAGCAATAAAAAAACACACCGCATATGCGGTGTGTTTTTTTATGTAATGATAAGATTACAGCAGAGACTGGTTGGTCAGCATGCGGCCTGCATTTCTGCCGAAGAACAGCGCACCGCCGATGGAGGTACCGCAAGTGGGGTACTGCGTGCCGTACATACCGGTGCCTGCAACTTCACCCGCAGCAAACAGGTTGGGGATGTAGGAACCGTCGGGTCTCAGAACGCGAGAAGCGTTGTCGGTTTCCAGACCGCCGAAGGATACAACAACAGCGGGGTGCAGACGCAGAGCTGCATACTTGGGACCCTGGATGGGGTGCAGGAATTCAGCGGGCTTGCCAAAATCTTCGTCCACTCCCTTTTCTACCAGTTCGCAGTAACGGTCGAAGGTCTTGCGCAGAACCTTGGGATCTACGTTGATCTTTTCTGCCAGTTCTTCAATGGAGTCTGCAACGGGGTCCTTGGAACGGCCCTTCAGAGCGGAAGAGAAGCCGAACTGTACGCCGCCGTAGGGTTCCTTGCCGGAGGTGATGTACCAGCCAACCTTAGAGCCGGAGGTCATCAGTGCTTCGCCAACGGTGTACTGGTAAGACCATTCGTTCACAATGCGGTTGCCGAATTCGTTTACGATCAGACCGGATTCGTCATTGATGCCGATACCGCAGGTCATGGAGGTGTAAACAGTCTGAATTGCGGGGTGCTTGAAGTTTCTTGCACCGATTTTTTCTGCAGCAATCAAGCCGTCGCCAACCTGACCGCGGGGAATGTTGGAGAAGTAATCATCGCCTACGGGATAGTAAGGAATGACCATGTCACGGTTACGAGCGTAGCCGCCGGTTGCCAGAACAACACCCTTGGTGGTGTGAACGATCAGCTTAGCGCCGTTGTAGCGTTCGCAGATTGCGCCCACAACCTTGCCCTGTGCGTCAATCATCAGTTCCTTCAGTGCGGTGTAGTACTGGATTTCGCCGCCCAGATCGTTTTCGTAGTACAGAGTCAGAGGAGTGGAGATTTCGCCGCCCTGACCGTTGGTCTGGCCACCGCCGCCGGGAGAGTTGTGTACACGCCAGGGCTGCAGGGAAACGTGAATCGCTTCAACGTCCAGAACTTCGAAATGAGTCTTGAGAACGCCGTCCTTCTTGTAGGGCTTGGAGGTGTACAGCTTCAGTTCGTCCCAGGGCTGGTTCATAATGACTTCTTCGTCACCCTTGATGGTAGCTTCGATAGAGGTCAGCCAGTCGATGGTCTGATTCAGATGGTCAACCAGATAACGGGTCTTGGGGCCGTCCATCAGGTTGCCGCGACGGTTGCCGACTTCCATCAGATATTCATAAGTCATGTCAGCAGTGTCATAAATGCCCTGCTTCTTCTGTGCCTTGGAGTCACAAGCCAGCAGCTTGCCGCCGGAACGAGCGGTGGAACCGCCGGTAACGCCCTGCTTTTCAACCAGCAGAACCTTTGCGCCGCCCAGAGTTGCTTCGATTGCAGCAGCCAGACCGCCTGCGCCGCCGCCTGCAACCAGAACGTCAACGGTGATTTCTTCGTCCTTGTAGTCGGGCAGCTTGGGGCCTTCCTTAGCCTTCAGAGCTGCAATATCTTCGTCGGTTGCACCCGCAGCCTTCAGTGCTGCGGTAACAGCCTGCATCAAAGCTGCGCAGGTAGTGTCAGCGCCCAAAATGGAAGGGATATTCAGAGACTGATATTCTACGATCCACTGGGGATACAGTTCGATGGGAGTGGTGTTCAAACCCCAAGCGATGCCGCGGACTTCCTTATGCTTGCCGACAACAACTGCTTCGATTTTGTCTTCACTGACAGTAACAGATACGGGCAGTTTGCCGCGATAGCCGCG
>JAFQPT010000040.1 GCA_017411665.1 Oscillospiraceae bacterium
CCGTACTTCTTTTTGACACGGCCATCCCCACATCCGGAAATTGTGGAGGAACTGAACATGCTGAAAGAAATGTACTTGGTAGCATTTGTGGTGGAAGCGACTCCAGAAGACACCGCCACAATGAAGAAGTACCTTGCCCAGAGCGTGGCCAATGAGTTTAACCTGTCCTGTGTCGCAGGAGTTTCCATCCGGGAGTCTGATTCCTTTGCCCGACTGCGCATCTTTTTGGAACAGGAAGTCCCCCATCGTCTGAAGGAGCATATCCCCATTGAAGACTGCTATATCACAGAGGATGTTATTAGGAGCTGTGTCGATGCATTATGTGAAGACTCAGACGTCCTGTTTAACTATGACAGCATTGACGCTTTTCTCTGCTCCACGCTCAAAGAGATGGACCTTCCTGTGGAAGACTGATTCTTATAAACATAAAGGAGCTGCTATGAAAGAACACTACGTTTTCGGCGATTATGTCGTGACCGGCGTAACCAACGCATTTAACAATATGGTAAGCTGGTGGATAACAAAAAAGGACTGTGCGGTAGCCTGCTACTGCTTCTCAACAGAGCATACCTATCGGTCCGGACCTCCATCCCCAACAGAAGCGGACAACCTCATCCTCTCTAAAATTAAAGATGTTTTTGGGGCAGAAAAATCTTACAACATCGTGCGTTGGGAAACGCATTATGAACGAGAGGAAGGTCTCTCTAACCTTGCCCACACCAATCTGTCCCTTGAGGATGCGCTTTCTGTCTTTACCGATGAATACACCCAATACCCCTGTGTTGAGGTACAGACAGGCGATACAGCGCTTTGCATCGGTGGTACGGAGGCCGACGTCGCTGTTCCCGAATGGCTCTGTTTGGAGCTTCTGGATATTCCCTACGAGGGCTGCATCGCGGATAAAGAGCTTGCAGTACAGCTAAAAAACATCAACGCCTATATTTCCATGTATGAAGAACGCATGACGCGGCTTCATTCTCCCAAACCCTACCGCATCTTCATTACAGAAGAAAATATCAATGGCTGTGGGGATTATGCCAACACTGCGGCGGAGTTCAATCGGAAACTCAGCAAAGAGGAAGGCGATGCATTTTCTGCGCTCCTGACTGCTATCAAAAAAGAAGCCAACGAAAAGGATGAATGTCTGGACACAGACGATATGCTTCAAGAAGCACTGAACCGTTTTGAGGCTACCGCAAAGGGAAAAATCATCCCTGTGGCGGACGCCTATATCTCCTTCTAACCCAAAACAGGGGCAGCAAAGATGCTGCCCCTGTTCTATACTACCATTCCGGTTGACTTACTACCTTTTAGGTAGTATAATATCAATACTCTCATAAATGGAGGCGCAACAGATGATTGAAAAGAAGCAGCAGCTTATCGAAGGAGCTATCAAGGCATTTGAGATGCTTTACGCAAAAGACAAAACAGTTACGCCGGAGGACGGTCTTGTCTGGGCCATGGAGGACCTTGGCGCTCCGGATTATACGCACGAGGAATACGAGTCCCTTGTCCATTCCGTAAACAGCGCCTGTCTGCTGAAAGGAATTTGGTCCCTCGCACCCAATAACGCGCCATACGAGTATCTGCCTGTTGCCGTTCTGGATGCCGTCTATGGAGACTTCTCTGCCTGTGAAGGAAAATGGAAAGGCATATCGGAATCCCAGTACAATGTCTTTCTGACCGCCCTGTGCTGCGTTGTAAAGAAGCCTGAGGAAGATGTAATCAGAGAGGCCAACGAGCTGACTGCCGCCGGCAAAGTGCTGTCTATCCCCATTGGCTATATCCGTAAGACAACAGACGAGAAGAAATGTCCGAAATGCGGCGCGTCTATTTTTGGCATTGGCGCCTTATCCCGCATAGACAATAAAACCGTGATTTGCAGTGATTGCGGAACTACAGAAGCATTGGAGGATTATGGCGGATGCATCCAATAGAACGAACAAAGATATTCGTCAATCGCCATCATTTTGCCTCCGTGCGAAGCGACTTGCTGCTACATTTCCGGCAAGCGAACGGTATCATCAGCTTTCAGCCGTGGCTGCGGCGAACGGTACACGAGGAGTTTGGCATCATGCTTTCAGACAAAGAGAGCATTACGGCTCTTGATAATCTGGTCGTTTCAAGGTACTATGATAACATAGGCGACTGGCTGCAGGAGTATATGCGCAGGGATTTGTTATCTAAAGGAGAAGGCAGCAGATGAAGGACATACATGACCTAATTGCTGATGAGCTGCTTCAGCAGAAATCTCTGGCAGCTTTGATTTATCTGATGGACTGCGGCCGGGAGTTGGAATTTACAGTGGCCGGAACAAAGTGCTTTATCTCACGTTCAAATTCTTCCCGGAAAGTGTCTCTGTGGGTTAACAAAGACGAACAGGCATTTGAACATATGGAGTCCCTTATTAACGCCTCTACAATTAAGGGAATGCCTTTTCTTGAAGCGTGGCCATGCGCAGTGCTGACCACTTTGTTTTGATATCCGTCCATTTCCCTCTTGTCCCCTACCCTGTTTTCGAGTATAATCGATTCGGCAGGTGAGGAAACACATGGAAATAGTCGTAACAAATGGCGTTCTATCCGCTGAGGAGAAACAGCACTACGCCGACTACATTGCTGATAAATACCCCAGTGTCATCATAGATAAGCTGTATCTGACGTTGGATGGAGATTTCGTGAACATCCGCGTAGAACCCCAAAAACACATTCTAACAAAGATGGGCGGTACACTTATCAGTGACCCTCTGACCTGGAACGATGCGAAACGGGCGGAGTATTTTGAGACCATTCCCAATCACATAGACATATAATGCTACACCAGCGCCGGCAGGAATGTCGGCGCTTTTCCTTTGCCTGTTTCCATGCGGCTTCTAACATACTCGCTGCAGGTAGATTTGAGCGAAGTAATGGAGTGTACGCAAGGTATTTATCTACCTGAATACAGGCGAAAGGAGACAAACCCAAGTGAATTGGAAGCAGACCAAATACGGCGACACCATTCTGGATGTTATAAAGAACCGGTCCGGGATGGAGGAGTCGGAAATCCTGCACCCCAAACCCATACCACCGGAAGCCATCGAAAATCTGACACAGGCAGCAGCACTTCTACAGGACGCCATCCAGAAAAAAGTTCCCATCTCCATTATGGGTGACTATGACGTGGACGGTATCACAGCAAGCGCAATTCTCTATTATCTCATCCGCTTCCTCGGAAAACAGACGCCGTTCATCCGGCTCCCCCGTCGCATGAGCGAGGGCTACGGACTCTCTGTGGATGCCTTCGACGACTTCCATCAGGGTCTCTTGATTACCGTCGACAACGGCATTTCCGCTACCGAGGAAATCGCCTATGCAAAGGACCTGGGCTTTTCCGTGCTGGTGATTGACCACCACTTACCCGGGAAATTTCTGCCGGAGGCAGATGTTATCGTAGACCCGCACATCCATCCGGATAAAAATGGCTTTGAGCATTACTGCGGCGCAGGCCTGTCCCTCAAGCTGGCAGAACTCATGCTCCGTGATAATCCCGCAGCCTCCAGTCTCATGGATAAGCTAAAGGTGCTTGCCACCCTTGGTACCATTGCCGACGTGATGCCCCTTGTAAGTGACAACAGGCGAATTGTCATGGAAGGCCTGCGGCTTTGGCAAAGCGGCAGCAAAGCAATCCCCTATGGACTTACAGCCCTTGTAGAAGCGGCTGAGGTCTACGGCAGGACAGAAACAGACATCGCTTTCAAAATCGCCCCTATTCTCAATGCCCCTGGCCGCCTCCTTGACAACGGAGCGGAAAAGGCACTTGACCTGCTGCTGGCAGAACCGGCCAATGATATGGACAGATACACGGCGAAAAAGATGGCAGAGGAGCTGGTGGAAATCAATGAGCGGCGCAAAGCTGCTGTTGCCGACGCGCTCTCTGCCGCCACGGAGCTGGTCATGGAGGAATGTATGTTCGGCAATTCCCCTCTCTGCATCCATCTGGAGGGCATCCAGGAGGGCATTGTTGGCATTGTCGCCGGGAAGCTGGCGGAAAATTACCGCGTTCCCGCCTTCGTCTTCACAGAAAGCTCTGAACCCGGTATCCTAAAAGGCTCTGGACGCAGTTATGGGAATGTCAGCATGAAGGAACTGGTCGATTCGGCTTCACCGTATATCCATCGCGGCGGCGGCCACGAAGGAGCCGCCGGCGTCAGCGTAAAGCTGGAGAAATACGACCAAATGGTTTCCGCCATGCAAGCCTACATGAGCGGCATTGAATGGGAAGCAGACGACACCATGGAGTATGACCTTGAAATCACAGCAGATAAAGTGCGGGATGCCTGTGCTGCCCTGGCAGTCTATGCGCCCTACGGCGAAGGTTGCCCTGCCCCGGTCTTCTGCGTCAAAAATGCCGTGCTTGTTTCCCGCTATGGGAATCAGTACAAGGCTTTGGGAAAAGAGGGCCTTCATCTAAAGCTCTTTTGCAATGGCTTCTCAATCATCTGCTTCAACGGCACCTCAAAGTACACGCGAATGGGGAAACCCACCTGTGTCGACCTTGTGGGCCGGATTTCAGAAAACAAATTCCAGTATGCTACGGAATGCCAGCTGGAAGTCGATGATTTCCGCGCAACAATGCGGAATCCCAAAACCTCTCCCCTTTTAGACGCTCTCAAACGCAACGGAACAATCTGACAAGGAGAAACACACTATGTATGAAATGCAAATCGCGGCAGTTAAACGGAAATCACAGGTCTGCTCTGTTGAGGCACACCTGAGTAGTCTGACTCCGGAGGAAGCAGATGCACAGGGCATGGGTGTCATGGAATATGTCGCTTATTCCCGCTTCGTCCTTTGCCTCATCGACAAGACTGGAAGTGTTACCATCACGCCAAAGGCGAACATTCCCGTAGCAGATATCTTCTACATCAAGGAGATGAAGGACATCGCCCTAAAACAGAAGTCTGCCTTCGACATGGGCATGATGGAAGCGGACGAGGAATCTGAGGAAACCTTCAGCGGGAAGACTGTACCGTTCGGCACCAGTAAGGGAAAGACTATCCCTGAGGTGGCGTCTGAAAAAGGCGAGGAGGAACTGCAGAGTTTGCGTGGCTTCCTCGCCAAAAACGCCACGAAACACGCCATCAATCAGACCCTTATCAACGATATTGACCTTTGTCTGAAGCTCCTGAAGGATGGAAAGGCAGATGCCATTACAGCCGCTCCAAAAAGGACGATTACCGTCTATGAGCAGAACCTAAAGTATCTCTCCAGCAATAAGGACGAGGAGGGCCGTGTGTTCGTCTACTCCATTGCCATGCGCTGTGACCTTACCAAGGATATGCCATGGATAGTTGAGGTTTCCAATGGATATGCACCCCTTGAGTTGAATGCCATTGGTCTGAAAACGCCCAAAGCCTCCGCCATGGTTGGACGCTCCAGCTCCAGTATGCAAATGACCTCTCTGGAGTTCTGCGGCCTCATCGATAAGATGTTCTATATGGCCCGTGACTATGACACCAGCGTCTTCACAGAGCAGTATCTGCTGGCCAAAGAACTGGCAGACCAGGCAAGAGCCAACTACAAGACGGCGGCCGGTAAATAAATATCACATCCACAGATGGCCGCATCTGATATGCGGCCATCTCTTTTACAGGAGGCTTTATATGAATCTGAAACGCGGCAATGACGCTTTTTCGTCCGCACGAGAGGTCTATTCGGAATGTGCAGATGTTTTAAAATCCAGCGCACCCCTTTCACCCTACGCCTTTTCATCCGCAAGTCTCATCATCCATTCCATTCTGGACGATTTCAAAACCTACGGATTTATCAAGACTTACGACAATGACGCCATCTTTAGTTTCCTCTCTGCCCGTCAGCCGGTCATTTTGGCGCTCGGTAAGCTGAAAGACCTGATGCAGTCAAACACAAGCCAGCAGAGATGGGAGATGTTTGAGCAATTCGCTTATACGGAATTTACTGACTATGCTATCATCTGCGGCGTAATGCCAGTTGAGGATGGCTTGTTCGATTTCTGCGCCCTTCCTATCCCGAGAGAACTGCTTGCTCCAAATATCGAAAAAAGTTGTGCCATGTCCTATTTGCTCCAGTACAGGAATGTTGCCTGCGTTCTGGAGCCGCGAAGAAGCGAGGAACAGTGTCGCAAAGCCATGAAGAAGTTTATCAAATCAACATGGCACTCCGCTTTTAAGAATATCGATGAAATCCGGTGCCTGCCGTAAATGGAGGAAGACCATGAAAAACACCTACTGGAACCATAACGGAAAATATCAGTCGCAGGTGGACGAAATTGAAAAACTGGTTCCCTCCTTCGGCTATACCTATAACCCGAAGATGAACCTGTTTCTTCTTGTTTCCCACCTCTACTACGACGCCTACAACAATGGCGGCGGGAGCATTGTAGACTGCTACGCATCTGACTTTGAGAAGTATGTGCCGGAGGAATTGAAGCAGAAAATTAAGCTGGAATTCTTTGCAGGCGTCCAGCATGACAAAATGGAAAGCGCTATGAATGCCGTGCTGGAATATTTGAATGGCGCCGATTTGCACTACACCCCTTACAGGCTTTGGCGCAACAATAAGACAAAGCAAATTAGCATGAATCAGCAGGCTGGAGATAACTGGTTTGACGTTACATTCGGTTCCCTTGTAGAAAAGGTCGAATATATCAAGGATGTGGAGAGCAGGCTCGGCTATTCAAGATTTACCCCGCACGAATCATCTCCCTTCGAGGCTCTACCCGTATACTGCTCCCGATGCGGCGACTTTCTGTATTATAGTTCTGACAGGGATGTAGCAGAAGTTCTGTGTATGCACTGCGGCTATTATCATGCTGACAGACTCGAACAGGGAAAAGTTGTTGAGCTATACCACAACGCTGGCTATGGTTCCTGTTTGTTTACTGGAAGCGGCGGAACCTTGCAGTGTGCAATACCCTTCCCCCTTTCCCGGGAAAAAGCTATGAAGTTCTTTTCACAGCATAAAAACGAGTATGAAGGAGAGCTTCTGTCAGCGCAGTTGACATGGTGGGACGACGAGAACAAAGTCTTTCACATTCTCGTAAATGACAATTACGGTAAATAAATATCTCCTCAGGGCAAGAGCGGCCACGATTACTCGCGGCCGCTCTTTTGCTACAGATTACATACACCTTGTAGGGAAATCTCTGCATTTTATACTCATCAGGCTCCAACGCCCCGCAACAACTGTCCATTTCTTCCATACTCATACTGTTCTTATTTACATGATGATTGGGAGTGATATTACAGGGGATATCCAAGCAAAACAAATCTCGCACTATCACACAGTTGCCTGCCTGTTTTAAGGTGGGTAAATTCAGGAGGACAGATATGGAAAAGTTTATCACAGAGCATCCGGGCATCTTTCGTTTCTTTGTTACGTTCAAACTCGTATCTATTATTGTTGGCACAGTCCTCGCGGTCATCGTTTTCTTCATTCTTCTGTTCTTTGTAATTCCTTCGGTCACCCGGGAGATGAAGCAGGCAGACGAGCGGGCAGAGGCCTTTGACGCCTATTATGCTTCCGTACAGGCGGAGCAGACGCAGGCTGACGCTGAATTTGATGCCAACATGGAGCACGTACAGCAGTTCTTTTCAGAGGCAAGCAGGCGCCGCGAGGCTGTTGAAAGCAGCTCCGCCGATTTCGGCAGCGATTTTGATGAACGCTATGCTGCCGCCTATGAAAAAGTGTTTGGGAAGCTGGACAAAGCAGAATGAGCACTCTTGCCACTGCAGATGCCTTTTGCATTTACATCTCATTTCCCCAAAAATCTCAGGCAATATCTTAATCGAGCCATCAATTCGTCGAAGTCTAAAAGTAACAGCAACCCGAACTCATCATAACGGAGGATGTATCATGAACCAGAAATGGAATCTGACCATCGTGACCCCTAACCGCGACTACACTGTGACTGTCCCCGGCACCTCCTTTGAGGATGCAGTAAACCGGCTGGATGAGGAGACCGGTTTTGTTTTCTTCAAGGATAATGTCTCGGCACATCCGGTCTTTACGGGTGCTGAAAAGCAGTTCAATGCCGTCGCCATATCACGCAACCATATCTCCTCAATTCTGGACCATGGCCCTGCGGACGCTGCGGCTGACTCCAGTGTCGTAGAACTATGAGACGGCCAACTGTTGGAATTACCGAGGCCGGTGATGGTGGTCTTGACCTCTCCTGGGCCAAACGCATTCACGAAGTCACCGCCATGATAGTTGTAACAAAGCAGCTGACACCCGGTTGTAAATCCGTACTGGCAAAGTACGCTGAAAAAAGCATCCTGCACCATACGATAACAGGCTATGGCCAGACCATACTGGAACCGAATGTTCCTCACTTTGAGGATTCTATTGCGACTGTAACGGAGTTCTGTGCATCAGACAACTTTCCCTTGGAGCATGTCGTAATAAGGGTCGACCCCATCATTCCAACCGAAAGAGGAATATCGCGTGCAAAATCCGTCCTGCTGTCAGCTGCCAGTTCCAGATTCAATCGCTTCCGTGTCAGTGTGATAGATATGTACCCCCATGTTGCAAAGCGGTTCCGCAATGCAGGCATCGCCCTACCCTTTGATGGATTCCAAGCCCCCGCAGAGTCAGTGAAGATGGTTGACGATATGCTTGACGCAGTGCATCACGAATATCCCGGCATTATTATTGAGGCCTGTGCAGAACGTGCCTTGAAAAATGTCCGCCATTGTGGATGTGTGTCCGAATATGACCTCAACATCCTCGGAATCGATTTTGACGAGAGCGATGCGGTCGGCTATCAAAGAAAGGACTGCATGTGTTTCTCAGGAAAAAAGGAGCTTTTGAACCACAGACAACCATGTGCGCATAATTGCCTGTATTGCTACTGGAAGTGAAAGCAAGATGAACCATGGTGCATATTTTTACAGTGCCCCTTATCTCCCATTGCCTTTTCATTGCGTCCACCGTATAATTCTATCATCAACCAAGAAAAGCAGGTGCAATCATGACCTATCAATTCCCTGACAATGCATCCCGCGCCAAATTCATTGCCGAGATGGAGTCTTCTATCTACATGGGCACCAATGAACACGGCGAGCAGACCTTTATTTTCCTGGAGCAGGGTGATGGTATGGTCGTCAAGGTCATTCATGAAGACCGTCCCAACACCTTTGAATGCGTGGAGTATGATGCGGATGGCCGCCAGCTGTGCCAATACTACGAAACAGATGACACCACAACTCCGAGAATCCCAGATACCAAATACCCAAAGCCCAAAAAGCGCGCTTCCGACCGCCGGAGCCGGACAACTTAATATACCCCCTTTCATACAGCAGGCTGCTCTCCGGGCAGCCTGCTCTTTCTGTTTGTGCGTCTCTCTGTATCTTCCATACTGAAATGCACTGCATTCCAGACGAACGGAGAAATCGAAGAAAGGAGTTATATGGGAAAAATTATCACATGCTCATTGAGCCAAATGCATCAATACGACGCAGACTACAAGTTCTTTGTTGTCCTGCGTCCCGGTAAGGTCCATGTGCAGGGCCTGCGTCATAAACCGGACCTTGCGCCGAGTGCGGAGCTGTTCCAGTGGGCACAGGAACACAAGCACGAATCCAACTGGTTTGATGCCTACTCCAAACAGTTTTGCTATGATATGCAGCATCGGCCCGGCCTTCGTGATGCAGTGAAACAACTGGAAGCACTTGCGGCAGAGCATTCTGTACTATTGGTCTGCTTCTGCCCCGACCCTCTCACCTGCCACCGCAGTCTGATTGCCACAGAGCTGCAGCGCAGAGGTGTGGAAGTTGAATTACACTAACGAATCTGAAACCGGAGGAACAACATGAGTATTACCAACGAACAGGAAGCCATGAAACGTGCCGCAGAGCTGCGGGCACAAATCAACATTCACAACGACGCCTATTACAACAAGGACAATCCCACCATCTCCGACGCCGCTTACGACGCCATGCTCCGTGAACTGGAACAGCTGGAGTCGGAATATCCGGAAGCAGCGGATGCCTCCTCCCCAACTATCCATGTGGGCGGTGCAGCGCAGAGCACCTTTGCAAAGGTCCAGCACCATGTTCCGCTTCTTTCCCTGCGGGACGTGTTCAGTAAGGATGAGACATGGGACTGGGTAAAGCAAATCAATGCAGGCGGACACACCACTTTTGCCGTAGAGGAAAAAGTAGATGGCCTCTCGGTTGCCATTACCTATGTCAACGGCGTCTTCTCCTCTGCCGCTACAAGAGGTGATGGTCAGACCGGTGAGGATGTTACTGAAAACGCGCGACAAATCCCCTCTATTCCCAAGGAGATTAAGGGTAGAACACTTTACAACAACACCCTCATTGTCCGAGCGGAAGTGGTGATGCCAACAGCTGCTTATGAACGGCTGAACGAGGAACTTGCCCGCGAGGGAAAGAAACTCGTTGCAAATCCCAGAAACGGGGCTGCCGGCTCCCTGCGGACGAAGGACCCTACTATCACCGCAAGGCGTGGTCTTGAGGCCATTGCCTTTGATGTGCTATACGACTCCGACTCTGCTGAAAACGGCAGGGAGACACAGAAGCAGGACAATATCTTCCTGCAGCAACTCGGGTTTAAAGCGGTATCCTGTACGACCTGCACCACCCTCAAGGAGCTGGAATCCGCCATTGACGCCGGGGATAAATCCCGTGGCTCACGCCCCTACTGGGTGGATGGCGCTGTAGTAAAGTGCAATCAGAAAGCGGTACAGAGCGAATTGGGCGCCACCGGAAAATATCCCCGTTGGGCCGTCGCTTTCAAGTACCCGCCCGAGCAGAAGGAAGCTGTTGTGCAGGACATCATTACACAGACCGGACGAACCGGCGCCATCACGCCTGTCGCCGTCATCTCCCCCACGCTCCTCTGCGGCACGACTGTCACAAGAGCAACCTTGCATAACCAGGGTTTCATGGACATCAATCTGGGCGGCATTGGCGTGGGAGATACTGTCCTTGTTCATAAGAGTGGAGAAATCATCCCGGAAGTTCTGAAAGTGCTGCATGAAAAACGTCCCTCCGGAACAGTCCCCTTCTCTATCACAGTCTGTCCCGTCTGCGGCGCCCCTGCTTATCTTGGCACGGATGAGAACGGAGACGGCGGTGCAAAGCACTATTGTTCCAACGAGAACTGTTCCGCCAAGCTGGAACGGCACCTCATCTACTGGTGCGGGAAGCATGTCATGGACATGGAGGGCTTTGGTCCCGCCATCATCCGCTCTCTTATCGATGAAGGGAAACTGACCAGTGTGGAGGACCTGTATCGGCTGACTCTGGAAGACCTGGAATCCAATCCACAGGTCGGTCCCGTGCGTGCCCCGAAACTGATGGCTGCCATTGAAAAGTCGAAGAAGCATGATATGGACAGGCTTATCGCCGGCCTCGGAATGCCCGGCGTTGGACGGCACATCGGTAAAGAGCTGGCTGTCCGGTACCGGAATGTCTGGGAAGTGGCCATGGCCTCTGAAGTCGATTTAAGCGCACTGGATGGCATCGGGGAGATTACCGCACATACCCTCCACGACTTCTTCCACAGCCTCTCCAACTACGAGCATGTGGAGCGCCTGCAGGCGCTTGGCGTCAACGCTTCTTCCCTGTCGTATCAGACCAGCAGCACCGGTGCTTTGACAGGCATGACCTTTGTCATTACCGGCACACTTCCGAGTATGAAGCGAGATGAGGCAACGGCGCTTATCTCTGCCAACGGCGGAAAGGTCTCCGGTAGTGTCAGCAAGAAGACTACCCACCTCCTGGCGGGTGAGGATGCCGGCAGCAAGTTGCAGAAGGCAAAGGACCTGGGCACAAAAATCATCTCCGAAGCAGAGCTGATGGCCATGCTCGGCATGTAAGCACAGGAGGGTACATACATGACAAAGAAAACCCGGTATACGCCGAAGACACTCATGCAGGCCATCCACGACAGAGTTGTCACCGAAGGCTGCTACGCCGAGGCGGAAACCATCATGGACTACTTTTCCGCAGGCGCAATCGCCGGCGACACGCCTTTTACCAGCTATGAGTTTACTGTCGTTGCATACCCGTATTTCGGTGGCAGCGAAGGTATCTATCTGGACGTTGTGGCGCAGGGCGTCATTGATTCCAGCCGTGAACGCAAATGCTGTCATATCGGCACCTATAAGACTTTGCGAGAAGACCTGGATGCCATGCAGATGATGGGCAGGCTCGGCGGCTCCATCGCCTACTATTCCTTCCAATTCATCAATGAGCATCTGGATGACTTTGAGCCTTGATACACGAATGGAGGCAACACTTCATGCAGCTTATGAAAAAGACGCCCCTTGGCACCCTTATGGCACGATACAAGCGGGACGAGGAATACCCCGGCTTTGTGGTTGACCTGTTCAGAAAGGGCCTTCCTTCCGCCGCCGTCTGTATGGTGGAATACGAACCGACCCACAACTGTATTCAGGTCGTAATCTATGGTGATTCCGAGACAGACGCCCCCACCGTCATCGCTAAAATCCAGCTCCCCGGCACAAGGAAACACGAAGGAGAATGTACTGATGAAAAATGAACTTATGACAGAGGAAGACGTCACCCAATTTAAGGCCCTGTTCCGTAAATACTGCCGCGGCGAAATCAATGCAGGACGCTGTTCCGATGACAGCTGCGACCCCTGCTATATCAACAAGGCCTATATGGAAATCTTTGATTCTCTTGAAGATGGGGACGATGATGGATTCAATGATATAGAGGAGGAAGTGGAATGAACTACTTTGAAAGCCAGCGTGGACATGATATGTGCAATCTCCTGTTCAAACTGCTGCGGGAACTCAATGAGTTTCTGGAGAATGAACCGGAAAGAAAACCGCGCAACCCGAATATCCCTCTGGAACTTCAGCTTCGACTTGATGTGCAGAAAACCATGTTGGGTACCACAGGAGACTACTCCAGCCGCATCCTCTCCGTCATCGAAGATGATGTTGTGGCCGATGTGATGGAGTGCTCCAGCTACGCGACAGACAGAACATGGTCTGACGGAGACATCACCCTTGCCATTGGCCGTGTCCTCTGCAACAGGCTTGGCATTACATTCTGATATCTCTCCTATCTTCCCTTATAGCAACAAAAGCGGTACAGCTGCCTGCTGTACCGCTTTTGTTTTGTGCGCTTATGCACACGCAGATTTCCGTTCACGGGCCAGCTCATCGACCCAGTTCTCAAAGTCGCTCTGCGCTACCAGCTCGTCGACATAGTTGTTGACTGCGTGGATGACCTGCGACATACTCATTTCCGAAAGGCCGTAGCACACGATGGGAATATGGCTTTTCTCCGCCTGACGGTTGAGGTTTGCCAGTGTCCGGGCACAGAGCGTCGCTGCGCGGGCGATATCCACCTTCAACGTCTCCATATCCATCTCCACCTGCTCGAAGGTCTCGTATCTCCCGGTGATGTGGACAACATTCATCTGCTCCCGCAGGGCGATGAGACCATGCAGACGTCCGGCGGACCGGCAGAAATGCTTGATGATGTTGGGACTGTAGGCGACGAGTCGCTTCATGCTTTTAATGTTGATTGTGTACTCCATGAGATAACCTCCAAATATTCTGCCGGTACTGTGGCCGGCGGATGATATTTGTAGTGTTTTGAGTGAACGGAAATCATAGCTCCCATCTTCTCTCAATCAACTACGCCACAGTATGGAGGAAAGAGCGCATTTGCAAAATCTTATATGCTGGAAAGCTCTTTGTCCCCAATCAAACATACTGCACTAAAGGAGGTCACCCATATCGGTGTGAGGATAATCCATTCACTTCCCTTTCGGCTTTGACATTCGATAGTTTGTATTCTATAATAGAGCAATACAAAAGAAGGGGGTGACGGACATGGCTGTAAAACTGTATTTATCTGCTGACGAATATGCGAAGCTTCATAACCTGAACAGCCAGCGCATCCGGATGCTCCTGCGTCAGCGCCGTATTCCCGGCGTTATCATTACACCGAAGATGTACCTGATTCCCGAAGACGCGCCCCTGCCTCCTGCAAGGGATATGTCACAATTCGAGTACAGGCAGGCCAACTACATCAGCGCCAGCGCTGCGGCACGGAAGAACGGTATCTCCATCAACCGCGTCCGTGCTCTGCGGCAACTGGGGCTGATAGAGGGCATTATACAGGTGGGAAAATATCAGATGATTCCGGAGGACTGGGTACCGCCCCAGGACCGGAGAATCAAGAGCCAGAAGTACATCGGGTGGAGAAACAAGCATGGCAAAAAAGATTCCGAACACTCAGATGACCTATGAAGCCTTCCGCGAGCAATATCACATTAACCTAAACACACAGCAGGAAGCCGCATTGCGACGTGTGGATGGTGCGACACTACTTCTTGCGGTGCCGGGCAGCGGAAAGACGACCGTCGTCATTTCCCGTACGGGGTATATGATTCTCTGCGCCGGTATCCCGGCGGAGCATATCCTGACACTGACTTTCTCGTTAGCCGCAGCCCGTGAGATGAAGGAGCGGTTCCAGCAAAAGTTCGGCATAATGGAGCGAATGCCCTACTTTGCCACCATTCACAGTTTCTGCGTCAGCGTATTGCGTCATTGCCAGAGACATTATGGCAATGATGTCCCTGCGCTGGAGCCGCAGAATGAGCGAATCATCCGGCGGGTCTTCCAGAACGTCGTGCATCAGTACCCCACCGACAGCGCAGTGCGGGAGATTGCTACCGCTATTACGCTGGCGAAAAACAGCATGATGGATGCGGAGGAAATCAAGACGACTTTTGATAAGCTGTCCTGTCTCTCTGACGTCAATGTGGAGTTCCCCGCTCTCTATGAGGCCTATGAGGAGGATAAGCGAGAAAACGGTCTGATGGATTTTGATGACCAGCTCCTGACCGCCTACTCCCTGCTGCAACAATTTCCCGCCGCGCTCCAGTTCTTCCAGCGGCAATATACGCATATCGCCGTAGACGAAGCGCAGGACACATCGAAAATCCAGCACGCTATCATCGAGCTGCTTGCCAGCAGGCATAACAACATTTTTATGGTGGGTGACGATGACCAGTCCATCTACGGGTTCCGCGGCGCCTCTCCAACCTCCCTCTTACAGTTTGAAAAAACATATCCCGGCGCCAAAGTGCTTTACATGGAGACCAACTACCGCAGCGACGCCTCCATTGTGGCGCAGGCAAATCAGTTTATACAGGACAATCACCTCCGCTTCCGGAAGAAAATCAGTTCCAATACCGAGAAGGATGGCACCATACAGACGGTGGCAGTGTTCGATGTTGTCGACCAGTATGAAAAGCTGTATGACCTTCTGAAAGAGGGATACGGCAGCAAAGCAACGACTGCCGTTCTCTACCGGAACAACGACTCGGCACTGCCTGTCTTGGAATACCTCGGGAAAAAGGGGATGTCGGTGCGCTGCCGCTGTGAAGCGACTATCTACTTCACGAATCCCATTGTCAGCGACCTGCTGGCATTCCTCTCCTTCGCCGTCAGTGGGGACAGCGAAAGCTTCCTGAGGATTTATTTTAAATTGGGTCTGTTTCTCACCCGTGACGCGGCGCATCAGACGGTCAAAACAGCTTCCAGAACCGGCACCGCTATTCTGGATGCTCTGGGTCAGCTCCCCGCCGGGCAAAAGCGTGAGAAGCGGCTCCAGAGCGTCAAGCAAGCCTTCCACCGGATACGCCACCAGCCGCCGGCTGCTGCCATTGAAACCATATTGACGCAGCTGGACTATCAGCGGTATATTGATGAAGGCTCTGAATTCTCACAACAAAAGGTAGATATCCTGAAACTGCTGGCCAGACATCATAAGACCATCGTTGACTTCCTTGCCCATGTAGAATGGTGGAAGACCCGTGATGAGGACGCCTTCCATGACCCGCGAAGTAATGTCACGCTGACGACGCTGCATTCCTCCAAAGGGCTTGAATTCGATAGAGTCATCATGCTGGATATGACGGACGGCGTGATACCCAGTAAGACGGCTATCAAGGATACCGGCGCCGCTTATGAAGAAGACGCCCGCCTGTTTTATGTTGGCGCCACCCGGGCCAAGCACACGCTGGTCTTCCTGACTGCGCAGAATGTCTTTGGTCGGCGTTTGACGGCATCCCGCTTCATTACACGCTTTCTCCGGACAAAGGCAGCAACTGTCTCGACACCTGCCATTCCCTACTCCATCCAGTCCGAGGGCATTAACCGATACGCAAAGAAAGCGCCGCCA
>JAFQPT010000387.1 GCA_017411665.1 Oscillospiraceae bacterium
AAACCCTCGCGGAGTTTGACGCGATGGTGGAGAGAGCATTTGAACTGACGGACAAGTTCAAGACGGTGTGCTTCGGTCTTTACCCGGTCGGAAACGCCTATTTCATGTCCGACGATTATCGCCGCCGGAACATTGTGACAGCGGCATTTATGGGATTGACCGTTACAGACGCACGATTCAACGATGCCATTAAGACGAAAGAGGACTTCGAGCTGTGCTGCCGGATTATCCGAAAGTACGGAGCCTGCGTGAGGCTCAACGGCTACGCCATCCGCACCGGCAAGAGCAAGGGCGGCTGCGAGGAGGTTTGGAAAGACCGGGCAGCAGCAGAGCGCGTAGCGGAACTGCTTTGCGCGAAGTACCCCGACATCGTAAGACCGAATCCGAGACGCAAGGGTGAAATCCTGATGGCAACACAGAAAAAGAAGAAAGGACGTGCGAAGTAATGGAAATCAGACGCATGAAACTGAGTGACCTGCGCCCGGCAGATTATAACCCCCGCGTAGAGCTCAAGCCGGGCGAACCTGAATACGAGGCATTGAAAGTCAGCGTTGAGACCGACGGCACAGTGCTCCCGATTATTTGGAACGAGACGACTGGCAGAATCGTCGGCGGGCACCAAAGGCTGCGCCTGCTGACAGACATGGGCGTCGAGGAGACCGACGTGAGCGTGGTACGATTCGACGAGACCAAAGAGAAGCAGGCCAACGTCGCGCTGAACCGCATCGAGGGCGATTGGGACGAAGAAAAGCTCCACGACCTCTTTGCAGAGCTCGACACTGATGAGATTTTTTCCACAGGCTTTACCGAGGCGGAACTGCACAGCATCTACCCGGAGGGCGACGAGGAAGACACAGACGATATTTACGGCGACACGGACGATGAGCAGAGCGAGGACGATGATTCGGAGGAAAGCGCAACCGTCGAAGCGGAGTTCACCGTCTTTTTATCTTTCCCGTTGAAAAAGGCGGCGGAGGAATGGCTCAAGAGCGAGGGCATCGAACAGGATTTCAGCGCAGGCCGGAACCTGATTATCAGAATGGAGGGACAGCGGTATGGAGATTAAAGTCATTCGATTTGTCGATATTGTCCCCGACGACTACAACCCCCGCAAGGCACTCACGAAGAACGATGTTGAGTTTGAGCGCATTAAAAACAGCCTGACGGAGTTCGGCTACATCGAGCCGATTGTCTATAACAGCAGAACGGGACACATTGTCGGTGGTCACCAGCGCGTGACCGTGATGCAGCACCTCGGCATGAGCGAGGCGGAGATGAGCGTCGTCGACATGACGGAACGCGAGGAGAAGCTGCTCAACCTCCGGCTGAATAAAATCAAAGGTCGTTGGGACTACGACAAGCTGGAAGAACTGCTCAGCGGCTTCACGATGGAGGAAGCGTTACTCACCGGCTTCGGCAGCGAGGAGCTTGCCGTGATGCTGGCAAAGGGCGACGACTTCAACGAATACATGGAGCAGTGCGACGACAGCTACGACGATGAGGACGAAGACAGCGAGGATTACGACGACGATGATTTCGACGGCGCAAGCTGGGTAGTCACGTTGAAGTTCGAGAGCTACGCAGACGCGAACGAATGGTGCGAGGCGCACGGACACGCCGGAGCCGCCAAAGAGGGCAAAGGAACGACAGTAATCCGCATGGAATCGAGGTGATTCTATGGGAGGGCTCAAGAAGAATTACTCAAGCCCGCGATGGAGCATGGAAATCCCCGACTGTTCGATGCCGATGAGCATGGACACGTACAGCCGGTGCTCCTATAACTGCCTGTATTGCTTCTCCTACTTCCAAAAGAGCCACACGGTCAAGGGCTACACGGAGGGGCTTGTGCGCAGCGTGAACCCGGACAAGGTAATCAACCTTTTCGAGCAGGCGCGGAAGAACAACATCGACGGCGTGACGCAGACCGAAAGACAGTTCTTCCCCTACGTGCAAAGCGGACGCATCATGCAGTGGGGCGGGCTCGCGGATGAGTTCGACGAGTACGAGCGGAGACACGGCGTAACGCTGGAACTGCTGAGGTACTTCGACAAAATCGACTACCCGCTGTCATTCAGCACGAAAGCCGCATGGTGGACGGAGGACAGCCGGTACATGGAACTGTTTGCCCGGCACACCCACAACTGGCACGTGAAAATCAGCATCATCACCGCGAACGAAGAAAAAGCCCGCCGGATTGAAAAAGGCGTGCCCCCCCCGGCGGAGAGACTTGAGGCAATCCGACGCCTCGCCGCGCAGGGACAGCACGTTACGCTGCGCCTGCGACCGTACATCATCGGTGTTTCGGAGGACTTCGGGACACTGATACCGGCAGCAGCGAAAGCCGGAGCCGACAGCATGACGACAGAGTTCTTCTGCATGGAAGCGCGTGCGGACGAACGCCTGAAAGCCCGGTACGCAGGCATGAGCCAAGTAGTCGGATATGACATCCACAAGTTCTACATGGCGAACAGCAAGCAGCAGGGCTACAAGAGGCTGAACAGAGACATCAAAGCACCTATCATCCATCAGATGCGAGACATCGCCCATAAATGCGGGATGCGCTTCCACGTGAGCGACGCATTTTGCCGGGAATGCAACGACGCGTGTAACTGCTGCGGCGTACCTCCCGAATGGGGCGTGAGCCAAACAGGAAACATCGGAAACGCCATCATCCTTGCGAGGGAGAACGGACAGGTCAAGTTCAGCGACATCGCGGAGCCAATCGAGCAGCTTTTCGACTTCCCGTGGGTAGCCGCAAGCGGATTCAATACCGGCAGCAACAGAGCCCGCGCCCTGTTATACGATACCACGATGGCTCAGTGGCTTCGCCGGAATTGGAATAACCTGAAAGCGGGCACGTCCCCTGCGAGGGGTTACGGCGGAATACTCCAGCCCGCAGGGAAAGACAAACACGGCGATGTTATTTACCGATACGGATTAAAAAAGCGAGGGGAGGAAGATGTCGAAATGGGATAACGGCGTGAGAGCTTGGGAGCGTCAACAGGGCGAAAGCGAAAAGGCATACGAAGCATTTGCCATTTACCGCGATATGGGGCCGGAACGGAGCCTCAGAGCGGTTACAGGGCAGTTAAGCAAAAGTTTAACGCTAATTGCTCGATGGAGCAGTAAATGGGACTGGCCCGAAAGAGTGCGCCAGTACGACAATTCCCTCGAACAAGAGGCGTACAAAAAAGCCGTCAAGAGCATGACGGAGATGCAGACCCGCCACATCAAGACAGCGGTGCTTATGCAGAAAAAAGCAGTCGAAGCCCTCGACAAACTCAACATCGCGGAACTATCCCCAAAAGACATCATCAGCCTGATAAAAGGCGGCTCAACGTTGGAAAGAGAGACACGCGGCAGCGACCCCATAATTGAATCGCGCCGGAAGCAAGAAGCCGTACAGGGCGCGAGCGGGCTTGCAGATGCCATTATGGAAGCGTGGTCTAAACGGAAAGAGGGTGAGAACGATTAACGCAGAGGCAATCAGATACTATGCGCACAGGCCGGTGGAGTTCATTGAGGACATCATAGGGGCACAGCCGGACGCAGACCAATCCGCGATATTGCGGAGCATCGTCAATAATCAAATGACGAGCGTACGAAGCGGACACGGCGTAGGAAAGAGCGCGGTAGAGGCTTGGGCGGTAATTTGGTTTATGCTCACAAGACCTTTTCCGAAGATACCTTGCACTGCGCCTACGGCTCATCAGCTCTACGACATCCTGTGGGCTGAGATAAACAAGTGGCGGAGAAATAACCCGCTGTTGGAAAAAGAGCTTGTATGGACGCATGAAAAGCTGTACCTCAAGGGCTACCCGGAGGAGTGGTTTGCGGTAGCGCGAACTGCGACGAAGCCGGATGCCCTGCAAGGCTTCCACGCGGAGCACGTTCTATACATTATCGACGAGGCCAGCGGCGTAGACGACAAGATATTCGAGCCTGTGCTCGGCTCGTTGTCTACGCCCGGCGCGAGGCTGCTCATGTGCGGTAACCCCACACAGTTGAGCGGCTTCTTTTATGACAGCCACAACAAAAACAGAGGCAGCTACAGCGCGTTCCATCTCGACGGGCGAAAGAGCCCGCGCGTGTCTCAGGAGTACGTTGATACCATCATCAATATGTACGGAGAGGACAGCGATATGTTCCGCGTGCGCGTCGCCGGAGACTTCCCGCTGCAAGAGGATGAGGTCTTTATCCCGCTTTCTCTCGTCGAAAACTCCATTATGACGGAATATTCTCCCCGAAAAAACCCGAATACGGTACATATCGGTGCGGATATTGCGCGTTTCGGCAACGACAAGACCATCATCGGCTACAAGGTCGACGAAAAGGTTGAGTTCTACCGAAAGCGGCGCGGGCAGGACACGATGAAGACGGCAGACGACATCATCGCCTGCGGCGAAATGCTGATGAAGAAATACAGCATCCGCGACCAAATCCCTGTCAAGGTGGACGATGGAGGCGTGGGCGGCGGCGTAATCGACAGACTCAGGCAGATTAAACGCAATCAGCCGGAGCGGTTTTGGTGGCTCGACATCATCCCCGTCAAGTTTGGGCAGAGGATTCAGCACAAACACTACTACGACAGCACCACGTACATGATGAGCATTGTCAAAAAGCTGCTGTCCACCTACGACGAAGACGACGGTACGAAGAAGCCCTGCGAGCTTATTCTGCCGGACGACAACGACCTCGTAGCGCAGTTGAGCACCCGGCGATACGCCATGACAGAAACAAGCAAGATACGGATAGAGAGCAAAAAGGATTTCAAAAAGCGGGGTCAAGTCTCGCCGGACGAAGCCGACTGTCTGCTCTTATTGTGCTTGCCCACGAAAACAAAGCGGAAAGGAGATGGATAATCCGTGAGCGATGAAGCAAAGCGCAGCCCGCAACCGATGGGCGTGCGCGTTATCAAGGCTTACCAGCAGTCTCAAGATGAAAAGGTGGAAAAAGCCCTTGCGACCACTCAGGTCACGAAAGAGGATGTGACGAACGCAGGCGACTGGATAACTCCACCGCTCGACCTGCGCGGCCTCAAGCAGATGGTTACGCAATCGACCATTTTACCGCAGTGTACAAGAGCGTACAGAAACAACATCTCTGGATTTGGCATCGGTGTCCGATACAAAGACGACACGGAAGAAACGCCGGAGATGGCAGCAGAGTTCTCCCGAATGGAGGAGCTTATCGAGCTTTTGAACCTCGACGGCGATACGAAAGAGGTTTTCGAGGACATCATCGAAGCCCGCGAGACCTACGGCATCGCCTATCTTGAGGTAATCCGAAACATCGGCGGAGAGGTCTCTCAGATCGAGTTCGTGAGAGACACCCCATCCATCACCATGACGCGCCCGCTGGAACCTTATCAGACGGCGCATTTTTGGTATAAGGGACGTTTTGAGAAGAGGCAGAAGAAGTACAGGAAGTTCCGTCAGCAACTAAACGGCCATACCGTTTATTTCAAGGAGTTCGGCGACAAGCGCATCATGGACAAACGAGACGGACAGTACGTCGAACAGCTTGACATTGAACATCAGGCGAACGAGCTTATCGACTTTCCCATAGGAACGGAGCCCTATGGCGAGGTCAGATGGATAGGTCAGGTATTGAGTGCGGACGGGGCTCGTAAAGCGGAGTTCTTGAACAATAACTATTTCAACAACGGCAGACATACGCCGCTGATGATTATGATTAAGGGTGGCACGCTGACGGAGGAGAGCTTCGAGAAGCTGCAGCACTACATGAACGATATCAAGGGCGCAGCCGGCCAGCACGCTTTTATTATCCTCGAAACGGAGAGCACTGACAATACGCTCGACTTTGAAGTTACCAGTAAGCCGGAAATCGAGGTCAAAGACCTTGCCTCCATTTTGCAGACCGATGAGCTGTTTCAGGCATACCTTGACAACTCCCGCAGGAAGATGCAAAGCGCATTCCTTCTTCCAGATCTCTACGTCGGCTACACGACCGATTTCAATAGAGCAACTGCGCAGACCGCGATGGAGGTCACCGAAAAACAGGTATTCCAGCCGGAACGAAAGAGCCTTGCGTGGATCATCAACAATAAGCTGTTCAATGAGTTTGGCTTCCAGCACACGGAAGCCTATTTCCTTGAGCCGGACATCAGCAACACAGACGATCTTGTGAAGATACTCACCATTTGCAATGCTGCTGGTGGTTTCACGCCGAACAAGGCAAAGCAACTCGCACTGGAAGCCATTGGTGAGGTCTCTGAGAACTACCCAGAGGAATGGGGAGACATACCGCTCGCCTACTTGAACAGGGCGCAGAGTGCAACGGATGCGCTGTCAGGCTTCCTCGCGATGGCATCGGGCATGAACAACGCCATCGCAAAGGCGCAGCACAACAACGACGACGACATCGTTCCCGTGCTGAAAGAAATCAGAAGACTCCTCAAGCGCATGGAACGCGGAGAGGAGTGAGCCTATGATGACGTGTGACGCACTGATAAAGGCTATCGACCGTTACATCGAAAAGGCGGACGACACGCTCGCCGACGACCTCGACGCAGAGGGCTTCGCGGAGAGCAGGAAGACGCTTAGGACAGCGCAGGAAATCGAAGACGCAGTTGCGGAAGCACTCTTGGAAGAAACCGACCTGTTTGTGGAGTATGCGAACAAGGCAATCGACCTTGAGGAGTTCGCTGAAAAGATATGGCCTGGAGTAAAGTTGACGGATGCGCTCGCAGAGAAGCTGGAGACGGTCTTCTTGGAAATATTCGGAGACTTTATGCTAGACGTGGTCGAGGTCTACATACAGCGGACGGACAAGCAACTCAAGCTCGAATCCATCAGCAAAAAGACGACTGGATGGATAAAGCAGTGGAGCGCGGAGCTTGGAGAGCTGATGAAGCTCGACAGCCATGCGGAAGTTGAGAGGATACTTGCGACCGGCCTTGAGAAGGGCGACGACATTGCTACGTTCACCCGAAACATCCTCGACAGCGGAATCAGAGACGAATATTACCGCGCCCGGCGCGTATCCATCACGGAGGTTCTGCGGGCGCACAGCGTAGCGCAGCAGGAAGCATTTATGCAAAGCCCAGCAGTCGAAGAAAAGCTGTGGAGGCATACGGGCAAGTATAGAAATAAGCCCCGGAAGAACCATGTCGACATGGACGGTCAGGTGGTGCCAAAGGGAGAACCATTCACTCTGCGCGGCGCAGACGGAAGCACCTATTACCCGATGTACCCGCGTGACAGCAGGCTCCCGCCGGGTGAAAGTATCAACTGCCATTGCATCGAGGAGCCGGTAGTCAGTGAGCGTGTGCTCGGCCTCCCGCTCGCGGAACGGCAGCGGCTACAGCAGCAGGCCATCGACAACATGGACGACGAATGGGAGAAAGAGCTCGACGCAGCCAATAGAGCAAAGGCAGGAATTGAATAACACAGGCGTTCCCCGGAGGCGGCTCCGCCGTCCCCTCGGTCAGCATATAAAACGCAGAGAGGAGGTGAAAAGGCTTGAAAGTGAACAAGGCATACGAAATTACAGACGCAAAAATCCAGTTTGTCAGCCTCGTTGATAAGGCAGCGAACCTCAAACGATTCCTTATCACCAAAGCGGCAGACGGACAAGCGACATTTTCCACATACGGACGAATCGTGCAGAAAGACGCTGAACATCATTTCGTAACCGGCATCGTTTATGAGCCGATGGCGGAGGACGCGCATGGCAATTTTATGACCGAGGAAGAAATCACCAAAGCTGCTTACTACTTCGCAAAGAACGGCAGCAAGGTCGATTTGCAGCACTCATTTGAACCCCTACCCGGAGCGGTAGTGGTCGAAAGCTGGATTGCCAAAGCTGACTTCAAGATAGGCGATGAGCCGGTGCAAAAGGGCACTTGGCTCATGACGGTAGAGCTCGCAGACGCAGGTCTGTGGGATGCCGTTGAAAAGGGCGAAATAACCGGCTTCTCGATGGGAGGCGTCGGAAACTATAGCGAGGAGGACGTACAGTTGGAAGATGTCAACAAGACCGCGACCGGCAGCGAGCCGGAGCAGAGCGAGAAGAAAGGCTTGCTCAAGAAGCTGGCAGAGATGTTCGGCTTCGACGTTGTGGAAAAGGGCGCGATGAGCGAGGAGTACAATCGCCGCATCCGTTCCAATGCTTTCTGGACTGCGTTCTGCACTTTGCAGGACACCCTCAGTCACTACGACGGGTACACCGGCACGGAGTACCTTGAGAGCGATGAGGCGAAAATCAAGGAAGCGTTGACGGAGTTCTGCGGCATCGTTGAGAAAATCCTCACCAGCGGCGACCCCATCACAAAGGCTATCGCTAAGGACGAACCCGTGCTCAAGGTCGGCAAGAAGATGAGCGGCAAAAACCGCGCAACCTT
>JAFQPT010000388.1 GCA_017411665.1 Oscillospiraceae bacterium
GGTTGGCGTTACTTTTCATGCACCTTCAGGTGCGGCTGGTATTATGGCCCTTATAGGGCCGTTATTCAAACCCCACGTTTTACGTGGGGTTTATGATTTTAGTGGAAAGATAATTGATAAAAAAGATTGGTTTATTGAGTGATTTGAGGAATCAAGTGCCCCAGAATTTCTGCCAATCTAGCGTGACTTGCCTTAGTCAGATGCATGAAGTCTATTTCATTAAATTTTATTCCGGCGGTGCCTGCATCAAGAAAATGCACATCATTTTCTTCACACATGGATTTGTAGTATGAGGCTAATTCGCGGCTTTTTTCGATGGCCGCGTTGCCCATTTCGGGGTAAACAGATGAGCTTGTCAGTCCGTCTCCGATGGGGGGAGGGCATATAATAAGAATATTTGGAGTTCCTTTTGGACCCCAACAATCAGTTGCTTTTGCATATTGCACCAGACGACGCATGCCGATTGCAATCGCATGTGCACTTGCACAAAATCGTTCCTTTACATCGTTGGTGCCCAGCATGATAATCAATAAGCTGACAGGCTCATGACTTTTCAGACAGGGCCACAAATAATGAAGTGCATCAAGTCCATCATACAGAGGGTCAACAAAAACTGTGGTACGTCCACTTAGACCTTCTTCACATACCAAATACTCATCGCCAAGTTTTCTCTGTAGCAGACAAGTCCAGCGTTCCGATTCATTGAAACGAGCGAGCGCGCTGTCTGCACAGTCGTTTGGATCTGCGCAGTAGCCGTGTGTGTTGGAGTCGCCCAGACAAATAATATGTTTTTTCATGACTGTACCTCCCAATGTGTTTTTTTAAAGCTATTGTGTTTTCTTTCTTTTGTCAAGTGTTTTTATGAAAGTTCTTGACAATGTGGAATTGGAAATAACATAATGATAAAAAAGGAATGAGATGCTATGTGCACTTATTCTGTACGATGTTAATCTCACCGAGCAGGTTGGCGTTTTAAACAATGAGAAACCCTTTTGCAGTGTGTTTTTGGGCTTCTATAACATGATTTTTTAGGAGGTACTGTTGTGATTCTTGACCGCATTGAAAATTGGAAGCAGTATGCTGTGGGCAATGATGCTTTTGAAAAAGCATTTATGTTTTTGGTGGACTATATTGAGCATCCCGAGGAACCCGGTCGCTATGAAATCGATGGAGACACGGTATATGCTATGGTGTCAGATGCTGTTACCAAAAAAGAGGGTGTATTGGAAGCCCATGAACGATATATTGATATTCAATTCCTTGATGGGGCTTGCGAAAAAATTGAATATGTTAACCGTAGAGATTTAACTGTCAAGGTGCCTTATGTGGAGGATATTGTGTTCTATGAGGATGCACCAATCCACAGTAACTTGATACTTGGTCGACATGACTTTGCAGTATTTTATCCGGAAGATGCCCATAAGCCGGGCATGGCTGTGGAACAGCCCATTACAATTCGAAAGGTCGTTGTTAAGGTTAAGCTCTAACCATAATTTCAATGCACCCATCATAGCGTGGGTGCATTTATATGTTTATTGACAATAGGGAGTTTGAAAATAAATATGAAATACTGTCTACTGTGAGAATTTACAAATTGTTAAAAAAATATTGTTTGAAATGGAAAAATTTATTTTTTCACAATAAATCTCGTTGATTGTGTATCAATAAAATTGTATAATGTGTACATCAACGTGCAGACATAGGGTCTGCAGGAGAGAACATATTTTAAGGAGGCAATCTCATGAACAAGATGAAGAAACTGCTTGCTCTCATGCTTGCTCTGCTGATGGTATTCAGCCTGGTAGCATGCGGTGGCGGAGACGACGCTGATGCAGGCGATTCTGACAAGCTCGAAATCGTATGGTGGGCATTCCCCACTTTCGGTGTAGACAGCGGCTACGAACAGCAAGTTGCTGATGCTTTCATGGCAGCTAACCCCGACATTAAGGTTACTGTTGAAATCATCGACTTCCAGGCAGGTCCTGACAAGCTGACTGCAGCTATGACTTCCGGTACTGCACCTGACGTTCTGTTCGACGCTCCCGGTAGAATTATTGAATACGGCAACGGCGGCTATCTGGTAGCTCTGGATGACATGGTTGACGCTCTGGAATCCGACCTGACCAGCGCGTCTCTGGTAGAAACCTGTGTTGGTGCTGACGGCACTGCATGGATGTACCCCATCTCTGCTGCTCCCTTCTACATGGGCCTGAACAAGGAAGCTCTGGAAGCAGCTGACGCTCTGCAGTACGTAAACCTGGAAGGCGAACGTCTGTGGACCACCGACAACTTTGTAAAGATGTGTGAAGCTCTGGCGAAGTCCGGTGCTACCACCGTTCCCGGCATCGTTTACTGTGGCGCACAGGGCGGCGACCAGGGTACTCGTGCACTGGTTAACAACCTGTACGGCTCCTCCATCGTTGGCGCTGACGGCAAGTGGAACATTGACGCTAACGGCGTTAAGTCTCTGGAACTGCTGAAGTCCATGTATGACAACAAGTCCATGGATGCTGGCTTCGACATGGCTGCTGCAGACGAACTGCAGAAGTTCCAGAACGAAACCTGCGCAATGACCTTCTGCTGGGGCACTTCCAACGCAAAGAGCTATGCTTCCGAAGACTACACCCAGATTTCCGTTCCCTTCCCCTCCGATGACGGCGTTCCCTCTCTGGAATACCTGGTAAACGGCTTCTGCGTATTTGACAACAAGGACGAAGCTCGTGCAGAAGCAGCTAAGAAGCTGATTGCTTTCATCTGTGATGACGCTACTTGGGGTCCCAAGTCCGTTCTGCAGTCCGGTGCATTCCCCGTTCGCGCTTCCTACGGCAACCTGTATGAAGGCAACGAAGAAATGTCCCTGCTGTCCAGCTGGACTAAGTACTATGGTCCTTACTACAATACCCGTGCAGGCTTTGCTACCATGCGTACCGAATGGTGGAATATGCTGCAGCGTGTATTCCAGGAAGGCGATGTACAGGCACAGGTTGACATCTTCAACACCAACTCCAACAAGTAATTTTTGAGTAATGAACTCCCTCCTCCTTCCATGGGGGGAGGGAGTTTGTGCATTTTGATTTTTTTGAGAATGGAGGGCAATTCAGTGAGTAAATCTCCTTTGTCATCCCGTAGCCATGCTTTGATGCGGCATGAAACGATTGTGTCTTATCTGTTTCTGTTTCCTGCATTATTCTTCTTTGTTGGTTTTGTAATTACTCCTATGGCAATGGGGGTTATTACAAGCTTTACCGACGCAAGTCTGGCTAACGGCAATAAAGGTACTTTTGTCGGTTTTGCGAACTATGTACGCCTGTTCCAAGACCCCATCTTTATTAAATCTGCAATTAATACCGTTATTATTGTATTGGTATCCGTTCCTGTAGTTACATTCTTCTCTCTGTGGGTTGGCGCAAGCATCTACAAGATGAAGTCTGTTTATCGCAGTTTCTTCCGCTGTGTATTTTATCTGCCTGTTGTTACAGGTTCTGTTGCGGTTGTTGTTGTTTGGAAGTGGATGTTCGACAAGTATGACGGTTTGTTTAACTACGCTATCAGAGCTTTTGGCGGCGAAGGTCTGGCATGGACCGGTGACCCCAATCTGGCGCTGTGGTGTATTATTCTGATTCTTTTTACAACCTCTATCGGTCAGCCTATCGTTTTGTATGTTGCTGCTCTGGGTAATGTAGACCAGTCTCTTGTTGAAGCAGCACAGGTTGACGGTGCAAACAATATGCAGGTATTCTGGAAGATCAAGTGGCCTTCCATCCTGCCCACCACTCTGTACGTTGCGGTTATTACCACCATTAACAGCTTCCAGTGCTTTGCACTGATTCAGCTGCTGACCTCCGGTGGTCCCAATTACAGTACAAGCACGGTTATGTATTACCTATACGAAATTGCATTCCGAACTACCAAGGAATTCGGTTATGCAGACGCAATGGGTGTCATACTGGCTATCGTCATTGCCTTGTTCAGTGCTTTGCAGTTCAAGGTCATGGCGACGGATAATTCTTAACGGAGGTGCACCATGTTAAATGAAAAGCGACTGACTCCGTATAAGCTGATTTGCATCATTTTGCTGATTGCTTTGGCAATCTTTTTCCTGTTCCCTTTGTACTGGATTGTAACAGGCTCCGTAAAAGAAAAGAGCGATATCATCATTAAGGCAGGCGAAGCAATCAAGTGGTGGCCTACTGTAATTTCCTGGGATAATTTTGGACGTCTGTTCAAGAGCCAGACCGAATTGTTTGGCGCAAAGATTCCTCTGGCAATTCGTTGGCTGTTTAACTCTGTATTTATCTCCGTTGTTACTATGGGTATAACCTGTGTAACCGCTTCTATGGCCGGTTATGTTCTGGCAAAGAAGCGTTTCTACGGTCGTGCGTTCGTATTTGGATTGTTTGTTTGTGCGATGGCACTGCCCAAGCAGGTTATTTTGATTCCTCTGCTGTCCGAAATGAACACTATCGGTTTGCTTAAGAGCACTTGGGGCTCGCTGTTTGCGGTTATTTGTCCTGTGGTTGGTTGGCCCTTCGGTGTGTTTATGATGAAACAGTTCTCGGAAACCATTCCTTCAGAAATTTTGGAAGCAGCAAGGATTGACGGAGCAAGTGAACTGAAAACCTTTACCAGCGTTGTTCTTCCTATGATTAAGCCCGGTATTGGTGCTCTGGCGATCTTTACATTCGTTAACTCCTGGAACGAATACCCTCTGCAGCTGGTTATGCTGACCAAGAGCGAAGCAAAGACCATCGCACTGGGTATTGCAGGTCTGCAATCTGAAATGTCCAATGACTTCGGTCTGATTATGGCAGGTGCGGCACTCGCAGCAGTTCCCATTATTATTGTATTTATTGCTTTCCAGAAATACTTTACTCAGGGTATTACAATGGGTGCTGTTAAGGGTTAACATCCATAACCGAGCGGAGTGTAATTACCTATATTTAAATTTGGTGCCCAATGTTACTCCATTTCCATAGCGTTGGGAGAACCGTAAAAAAGGAGGAAATAATCCGCCCTGACCGGCGGTACAGCAGTGTGGAGACCTGCTGTAAAGCCACAGAGGTTTCGCTCTTCTGTGTGCGAGGAAGTACTTGCGGAGGCATTGCTTCTACGGTCAAATGTTTATGGCAACTGTTAAACTTGAAGGTGTAAAGAAAGTATATGATAATGCTGTGACTGCAGTTCACAGCTTCGATTTGGAAATCGCTGACAAGGAATTTATCGTTCTGGTCGGTCCTTCCGGCTGTGGTAAGTCCACCACCCTGCGTATGATCGCAGGTCTGGAAGATATCTCCGATGGCGATCTGTTCATAGACGATGTTCGAGTCAATGATGTGGCTCCCAAGGATCGTGACATTGCGATGGTATTCCAGAGCTATGCGCTGTACCCCCACATGAGCGTTTATGACAATATGGCATTCGCTCTGAAGCTGCGCAAGATGGACAAGGAAGAAATTGATAGACGTGTACGTGTAGCGGCTGAAATTTTGGACATTACCCAGTATCTGGAACGCAAGCCCAAGGCTCTGTCCGGTGGTCAGCGTCAGCGTGTAGCCATCGGCCGTGCGATTGTTCGTGAACCCAAGGTATTCCTGATGGACGAACCTCTGTCCAACCTGGATGCAAAGCTGCGTAACCAGATGCGCGCTGAGATTATCAAGCTGCGTCAGCGTATCGACACCACTTTCGTATATGTTACTCACGACCAGACTGAAGCTATGACTCTGGGCGATCGTATTGTTATCATGAAGGACGGTTGGATCCAGCAGATCGGCACTCCTCAGGAAGTATTTGACCATCCCAACAACGTATTCGTAGCAGGCTTTATCGGCATGCCTCAGATGAATCTGTTCAACGGCAAGTTGAAGAACACCAAGGACGGCGGCTACTATGTGGAAGTTGGCGGTGCAAAAATCCCCGTCAGCGATGAAATCGCAAAGGGTTTGGCAAAGAAGGGCCATGTTTGGTCCGATGTTCTGGTTGGCATCCGTCCCGAACACATTCTGCTCAAGGCAGAAGGGGAAGATGTCATCCACGGCAAGGTTGACGTATCCGAAATGATGGGTAGCGAAATTCATCTGCACGTTGCAGCAGCCGGCAAGGATGTTGTTGTACGCGTACCTACTGTTGATTTGTCTGCAGGCAACCGCGGTGGTTTCGCATACGGTAGTGACTTTAATTTCACTTTCCGTCCCAACGAAATTCATTTGTTTGATCCTGCAAGTGAAAGAAACCTGCTTCCTTTGGTAAAGAAGTAATTTTAAAAGCTAAATAGGAAACTCCCACGATTCTCGCAATCGTGGGAGTTTTTGATAGGGAAAAGGCGCAACAAAATGAAAAAATCGGATGATTTTGTCTTTGAAATTATAAGAAATAAGGATAGATCGGACTTGTTTGGCTGCAAAGTAGATGCATCCTTACTTATGCCTGCAGCAAATGCTGTCATTTTGGTTTAGTAAAATATACTATAGAAGATATCATATCATGGTTTATCTAAAATGTCA
>JAFQPT010000389.1 GCA_017411665.1 Oscillospiraceae bacterium
AAGAGTCTGAAAAACTGGTTGAACATGATCGACCGTACCATTCTCGACTCCTTCTGCCATGCAGACATCGGACCGGAAGCAACCCGATTCGGATATCTTCTGATGGAAGCGGAAGCAGAGGTACAGAATGCTGTGCCCAATCTGACAATGCGTGTGTCCGAGGAAACTCCCGATGAGTTTCTGCTGGCTGCCGTTAAGTGTGCACTGGCTACCGCAAAGCCCAGCTTTGCCAACGACAGAATGTTCCGCAGGGAATTGGGCGATGATTACTGCGTAGCAAGCTGCTACAACGGGTTGTATCAGGGCGGCGGTTCTTATACACTGTGCCGTCTGATTCTGTCCAATATTGCAAAACGCGCAGACAATATCGAGCACTTCAAGACCGAGGTTCTGCCTCATGTGCTGGATGTGATGGCGCGTTACATGGATGAACGTATTCGCTTCCTGGTAGAAGACAGCGGTTGGTTCCAAACCAGCTTTCTGGTACAGGAAGGCTTCGTACAGCGTGAAAAGTTCTCTGCAATGTACGGTTTGGTGGGGTTGGCGGAATGTGTCAATACTCTGCTGGAAAAGGAAGGCAAGGCAGGCAGATTCGGTCACGATGACAATGCAAATCAGTTGGGCGTAGAGATCATGGACATTATCGACGGGTTCAACAACGATCACTGCAATCCCTACTGCGAAGCAACCGGAAACCACTTCCTGCTGCACGCACAGGTAGGCATTGAATCCGACCAGAACTGCTCTCCCGGTACTCGTATCCCCATCGGCGAAGAACTGGAAGAACTGATCGATCATTTGAAGGTCATCAATCTGTTCCACAAATATTTCCCCTCCGGCACCGGCGATATTTTCCCTGTGGATCTGACTGTTCATAAGAACCCTCAGTTTGTGGCAGATATTATCCGCGGTGCGATGCAGATGGATATTCGCTACCTGTCCTTCTACGGCAGCGATAGCGATGTGATCCGCGTCACAGGCTATCTGGCAAAGCGCAGCGAAATTGAAAAGCTGGAAGCAGGCAAGGCAGTCCGCCAGAACACCACTGCACTGGCGCAGGGTGCAAAGGCAAACTGCAAGATTATGGAACGTCGTATCAGATGATGAACCGAACAGCAACAGTCAACAAAATCATACCTTTCAGCAGCGTTGACGGCCCCGGAAACCGTACGGCAGTCTTTCTGCAGGGCTGTAACTTCAACTGTCAGTACTGCCACAATCCGGAAACCATCAACCGGTGTATCCACTGCGGCTTTTGTGTCAGATATTGCAAAACAGGCGCATTGGAAATCAAGGATGGCAGGGTGCAGTATGATCTGAGCAAATGCGTCATGTGTGATGAATGCTTTACCCACTGCCGTAACGGCGGGTCTGCCCGTGTGCGGGAACTGACCGCTGTGCAGGTCATGCAGGAAGTGAAAAAGCAGATCCCCTTTATCCGCGGCATTACTGTCAGCGGCGGGGAATGCACACTGCAGCGAGACTTTCTGGTGGAACTGCTGACACTGGCGAAGGAAGCCGGGCTCCACACTTTGATAGATTCCAACGGCAGCTACCTGTTTGAGGCCGATGCGGAGCTTATGGCAGTCACTGACGGGGTGATGCTGGATGTGAAGGCATGGAACGGCGGAGAGCATTACCGCGTGACAGGACAGCTCAATGACGTGGTGCTGAAAAATCTCCGCTGGCTGGCGGAACAGGGCAAGCTCACAGAGGTGCGGACTGTGGTCGTTCCGGAACTGTTTGACTGTGAAGAAACCATTCGTAATGTCAGTGCTCTGCTGCGGGAAACCGACAGTCTGAGTACCCGATATAAAATCATTTGCTACCGTCCCAACGGGGTACGGCAGCAATATCGACATCTGAAAAGTCCTTCGGTAGACACCCTGCAATCTCTTGCGGACATTGCAGCCGAGTATGGACTGAAAGACGTCGTCATTATTTAAATTTATTCGATTGACCTCCGTTGGAGCCCAATCGAGAGAAGCCCCGCCTACGGCGATGGCTAACAGGCTTTTGGCGCGCACTCGCTTCGTTCGCACACTGAAAAGCCTGTGAAGTGTTTTTCGCTTCGCACATGTCGGCGCGAAAAACAGATTATAATTTGTTTTGCCTCTGCGAGGCAAAATTCTGCGAAGCAATACTGTATAAAATGTTCGATAATGCCCCGAAGAGGTAGCAAAGATTTGCTGCAAAAGCGTTATCGGGCTTCGCAGCTCGATCTGAGAATATGTTGGTTCGAGTTGAAAGAGGGAGGTAAACGAAAAGTGTCTAGAGAACATGTAGACCTGAACACTAAGGTCGTCGAAATGCGCAATATCGTCAAGAAGTTTGGCGACTTTACCGCAAATGACGGCGTGCAGCTCACTGTACATAAGGGTGAGATCCATGCGATCCTTGGTGAAAACGGTGCAGGCAAATCAACTCTGATGAACCAGCTGTATGGGCTGTATAAGCCTACCAGCGGTGACATCATCATCAACGGTCAAAAGCTGGAGATGAACAACCCCAAAGATGCCATTGCGGCAGGCATTGGCATGGTGCACCAGCACTTTATG
>JAFQPT010000390.1 GCA_017411665.1 Oscillospiraceae bacterium
ATGCCCGTCAAGAGTCTGGGCATCGCAGTCATGAATCTGAATAATATGCACCAGTACACCAGTGTTTACGGTCAGGCCGCGGGCGACGAGCTGCTGATGCACACCGCAAACATCATTCTCGGCCACGGTGAAGCCGTTTCCTTCCGCACAGACGGCGACGAATTTGCCGCTGTGATGTTCAACAAGTCTCAGGAAGATTTGGAAACGCTCATGAAGGAAATCACCGAAGAGTGCCGCGCCATGAACATCGGTCTGAGTATGGGCAGCCAGTGGCGTGACAGAGGGATCCGCCCCGAGGAAATGTACCATGCCGCCGACGCATCCATGCGTGAATACAAGGCCGCTTATTATTCCAAACGAAATATCGTACAGAAGTAAGTCTTTACCGCACGGCAGTTGCCGTGCGGTAAGTGTTTTTGGGTTGAAAATCCACCCAATCGTGGTACAATAAGTTCGAATTTACAAGAAAAGAGATGTACATCCATGTCGGTTTCCAACCGCATCAAGGGCATTTTCTGCATCATTGCCGCTGCCATGTTCTTCTCGGGCATGAGCGCGTTTGTTCGCCTTGCAGGTGATTTGCCCGTATTTGAAAAAGCATTTTTCCGCAACTTTGTCGCGGCAATCATTGCCGCCATCACCCTAAAACGCAACCATACACCTCTGCATATCGGCAAAGGCAACTTTAAGTTCGTACTGGCTCGTGCGATTCTGGGTACTTTCGGTCTGGTCGCTAATTTCTACGCCATCGACAGACTGAATCTTGCCGATGCCAACATGCTCAACAAGCTCAGTCCCTTCTTCGCCATTCTGTTTTCCGCATACCTGCTGCGGGAGCAGGTGCGCCCCTTCCAGATTTTTGCCGTTGTCGGGGCATTCATCGGTGCGCTGTGCATCATCAAGCCCACAGGGGAAAATCTGCTGCTGTTTCCCGCTCTCATCGGTCTGTTGGGCGGAATCGCCGCAGGCGGTGCCTACACCTGTCTGCGCCGTGCCACGCAAGGCGGTGCTTTGGGCCCTGTCATCGTGCTGTTTTTCTCCTGCTTCTCGTGTATTGCGGTCATCCCGTTGGTACTGGCTGACTTTGTATTGCCTACCCCCTATCAGCTGTGCATGCTCATCGGCTGCGGTCTGTGCGGTGCAGGCGGTCAATTCTCCATCACAACCGCTTATTCCTATGCTCCCGCACGGGAAATCGGGGTCTATGACTATTCTCAGGTCATTTTCTCCGCCATCATTGGATTTTTCCTGTTTGGACAGACTCCCGACAGCTTGAGTGTGCTGGGCTACGTCCTCATCATTACCATGGCTGTTCTCAATTTTGTTTACAACCGCAAACTGCATGATTAAAACAGGTGTGCTTTCACACCTGTTTTTCACCCCTTGACAAATACCCCCATGGGGTATATTATGTAGTTAGAAAAGCCTTACATGGGAGGTTCCTATGAGCAACGATTGCTGCTGTCACAAGACAAAACATCGCTCCGACGAGGAGTATAAGGCACTGCTCAACCGTCTCAGCCGGATTGAAGGGCAGGTACGCGGGATTCGCAAAATGGTGGAAACCGATGCCTACTGCACCGATATTCTGACCCAGGTCAGCGCCGTGCAGGCTGCCCTCAACGCCTTTAACCGCGAGCTTCTGGCCAACCACATCCGCACCTGCGTTGCCGAAGACATCCGCAGCGGTAAGGATGAGACCATTGACGAGCTGGTATTCACATTACAGAAAATGATGAAATAAGAAAGCAGGTGAGAACCATCGAACACACTTCTCAGAAATTCAGCGTAAGCGGTATGACCTGTGCTGCCTGTCAGGCACATGTGGAAAAGGCCGTAAACAAGGTCAGCGGGGTGCAGTCCTGTACCGTTAATCTGCTGACCAACTCCATGGTGGTGGAATATGATGCTTCCACAACCCCCGAGACCATCATTGCCGCAGTGGAGCACGCAGGTTATGGCGCAAGCCTCCCCGGCAGTACCGCATCCGCCGCACCCACAGGCGCAGGCACAGGCAGCGAAGAGGAGGCTCACGCAAAAGACATGCTTCACCGCATCGTCTGGTCGGCAGGCTTCCTGATTATATTAATGTATATTGCCATGGGCAGCATGATGGGTCTGCCCCAGCCCTCCTTCTTTGTAGGTGAGGAAAACATGCTGGTTTTGGCACTGGCTGAGCTTCTGGTAACTCTCCCTGTTTTGTATCTGGGCAGAAACTACTTTATCAACGGCTTCAAGTCCATGGTCGCCCTCTCTCCCAGTATGGATGCTCTCATTGCACTGGGCGCAGGGGCAAGCATGATCTATAGCCTCTACTCCACCTTCTCCATGGCATCCCTGCTGGGTCACGGCGATCTCGCTGCCGCTTCCCATCACATGCACGGACTGTATTATGAGTCCGCTGCCATGATTCTGACTCTTATTACCGTGGGTAAGTATATGGAAGCACGCAGCAAAGGCAAGACCAAGGATGCTCTGCGCAAGCTCATGGATCTGACCCCCAAGACCGCTACCCTGCTGCGTGGCGGCGTGGAAGTGACTGTCCCTGCCGACTCCGTTGCTGTGGGTGATATTCTCGTGGTACGCAGCGGTGAATTGATTCCCGTGGACGGCATCGTCCTCTCAGGCACAGGCGGCGTAGACGAGTCCGCCATCACAGGGGAATCCGCTCCCGTGGAAAAGCTGCCCGGCGACAAGGTCATCGGTGCTACCATGAACCGCAGCGGCTACTTCACCTTTGAAGCCAAGCAGGTCGGTGCAGATACCACCCTCGCAAAAATTATCGCGCTGGTAGAGGATGCGGCAGGCTCCAAGGCTCCCATTGCCCGTCTGGCAGACAAGGTCTGTGCAGTATTTGTTCCTGTAGTCATTACCATCGCACTGCTCACCGCCGCCGTGTGGATGATCAGCGGCGCAGAATTCGGTTTCGCCCTGTCCCGCGCCATTGCAGTCCTTGTCATTTCCTGCCCCTGCGCACTGGGTCTGGCCACTCCCACCGCCATTATGGTCGGCACAGGCAAGGGTGCGGACATGGGTCTGCTGTTTAAGTCCGCCCAGAGTCTGGAAGGTCTGTCTCATGTGGATGTCATCGTGCTGGATAAGACAGGGACTGTCACCAAGGGCGCTCCCGAGGTCACAGACGTGCATGAAATCGGAAAAGATTTCGTTCATCTGGCAGCCTGTCTGGAGCACGCCAGCGAGCATCCCCTGTCTCTGGCTATCGTGGAATATGCAAAGAAAAAGAACGTCGATTACACCGCGCCGGTGGAAAACTTCGCCGCTGTGGCAGGTATGGGTATCAGCGGTACCGTAGACGGCAAGATGATTGCCGCAGGCAACCGCAGATATATGGAACATCTGGGCGTAAGCTTCGACAGCAAGTTTGATGCCCATGCGGAAGACGGCAAAACCGTACTGTACTTTGCATGCGACGGCAAAGCACTGGGTGTGATGTGCTGCGCAGACGAAGTAAAGCCCGACAGCGCCGCAGCCATCGAAAAGCTGCAGTCTGACGGAATCGAAGTAGTCATGCTCACAGGTGACAATGCGGTCACAGCTGCCGCCATCGGCAAAAAAACAGAGATTTCCAACGTGATTGCAGGGGTTCTGCCACAGGAAAAGGAAGAAAAAATCCGTGCGCTCATGGACAGCGGCAAGAAGGTTGCCATGGTGGGTGACGGCATCAACGATGCTCCCGCCCTCATGCGCGCCGACGTCGGCATCGCCATCGGTGCAGGCACGGACATTGCCATTGAATCTGCAGACGTCATCGTCACAGGCAGCCGCCTGTCCGATGTGGTCAATGCACTGCATCTGTCCAAGGCAACCATGCGCAACATCAAGCAGAATCTCTTCTGGGCATTCTTCTATAACTGCATCGGCATCCCCGTTGCCGCAGGCGCTCTGTACCCCTCTCTGGGACTGTCCCTCAATCCCATGCTGGGTGCTCTGGCCATGAGCCTCAGCAGCTTCTTCGTCGTCAGCAACGCGCTGCGTCTCAAGCTGCATAAGCCTGTAATGCCTCACACAAATGACATTTCCGAAACTACCGAATCAACAGAAACATTCCATACAACCGAAACAAAGGAGACGAATGAAATGACAAAAACCATCCACATTGAAGGCATGATGTGCCCTCACTGCGTCCGCCATGCAACCGAAGCGCTCAACAAGCTGGAAGGCGTCAGCGCTGTTGTATCTCTGGAGCTCAAAAATGCGGTTTGCACCATCACAGGTGATGTTTCCGATGACACCTTGAAGGCTGCCATCGGAAACGCAGGCTATGAAGTAACCGGTATCGAATGATACTGACGGGAGGCATCGAAAGAAGCCTCCCGTTTCTGCTTGGGAAATGTTTGGTTTTACAAACAAGTTAGTCCTATCTACCCCTCTTCTGCTCCGTTTTTTTGCCTTTTTATACAGATTTTTTCTGATTTTTCTACGACGTTGTCAAAAATCACAGTGAATTTTTGTATCATTCACAATCGCCAAAATGATTGGCTTTTCTCTGGTTATATGGTACAATATGTTTCGATGATACATGCCCTTATGGCGAAATTGGGCGTGTACCAATGATTATTATGTGGAGGTATCATTATGGCTCATTCCGTTAACAAGGATCTGTGCATCGGCTGCGGTGTTTGCGAAGAAACCTGCCCCCTGGGCGCTATTTCTGCTGATGCTGATGGCAAGCGCGAAGTAAACGCTGATATCTGTGTTGACTGCGGTTCCTGCGCAGGCGCATGCCCCGTTGAAGCTATTTCCGGCTAATTTTATTTTGTGAAAAAAGCCCCGCGTGGTTTATCGCGCAGGGCTTTTTCCCGCATGTTCTCCTGTCGAAACAATGGAGATAAATGCGGGTTTTCGTCCTGTCAATTTGTAGTAAATGTCCGGGCCGGTGCCTGTCCTTATTGGAGTGGGGACATCTCGGCTGATGAGACATATACATAAATCACCAAATTACAATCCAAGAAAGAGGTTATGTATCATGGAAATGAAAGATTCCAAGCTGTTTAGCCCCCTCAAGGTTGGTCGTACCGTTCTGCAGAACCGCATCGGTCTGGCTCCCATGAGCATGGACTACGAAGCAGCTGACGGCACCGTTCCCAAGCGCCTGGCTGACGTATTCGTACGTCGTGCAGAAGGCGGCGTAGGCTTCGTAGTTATCGACGCTGTTACCGTTGACCACAAGTACTGGTACATCGGCCGTACTACCGCTCTGGACCGCGACGAACTGGTTCCTCAGTTTGCTGCTTTCGCAAAGCGCGTATCCGACACCGGTTCTACTCTGGTTCCCCAGATCATCCACCCCGGCCCCGAATCCATCTGCGGCTACCGTGGCATCGCTCCTCTGGGCCCCTCCACCAACAAGAACGCAAACGGTCACGTTTCTCGTCCCATCTCCATCGACGAAATCCAGACCATCGTTAAGCAGTACGGCGCAGCTGCTCGCCGTGTAGAAGCTTCCGGCTGTGGCGCTATGGGCCTGCACTGTGCTCACGCTTACATGCTGCCCGGTTCCTTCTGGTCCCCCCTGCGTAACAAGCGTATGGACGAATACGGCGGCACCATCGACAACCGCGCACGCTTCATTCTGGAAGTTGTTCGCGAATGCCGCAAGAACCTGTCTGAAGACTTCCCCATCTTCCTGCGTGTTTCCTGCTCCGACCGTATGGAAGGCGGCAACACCCTGAAGGATATCGTTTACCTGGCTCCCAAGCTGGAAGAAGCCGGCGTAGACCTGCTGGAAGTTTCCGGCGGTACCCAGTACGAAGCTATCGACTACATCCTGCCCTCTCACGGTAAGGAAATCGGTATCAACGTATACGAAGCATCCGAAATCAAGAAGGTTGTTAACATCCCCGTATACGCAGTTGGTAAGATCAACGACGTTCGCTTCGCAGCTGACATCGTAGAACGCGGTCTGGTTGACGGCGTTTCCATGGGTCGTCCTCTGCTGGCAGACCCCGACCTGCCCAACAAGGCAAAGGCCGGTCTGATCGACGATATCGTTCCCTGCGGCTCCTGCGACGGTTCCTGCGTAACTCGTTCCTCCGAAAAGCCCCACTGCAAGTGCCACATCAACCCCCTGCTGGGTAAGGAATATGACTACCCCGAACTGGGCAAGCCCGCTGCAAAGTCCAAGAAGGTTCTGATCATCGGCGCAGGCCCCGGCGGCATGTTCGCAGCTATGACCGCTGCAGAACGCGGCCACAAGGTTACCGTTTGGGAAAAGGCAGGCATCATCGGCGGTCAGCTGAACCTGGCTGTTCGTTCCCCCGGCAAGCAGGAAATGTGCAAGTGGCTGATGCACCTGAACTACCGCTGCAAGAAGGCTGGCGTTGAATTCGTATTCAACAAGGAAGCTACCGTTGAAGACGTTAAGGCTTTCGCTCCCGATGCAGTTCTGTGCGCAACCGGTGCTAAGCCTCTGGTTCCCCCCATCAAGGGCACTACCGATTACCCCGTTCTGACCGCTCACGACTTCCTGCGCGGCGATCTGGTTATCAACTCCGGTAAGGTTGCTATTCTGGGCGGCGGCGAAGTTGCTTGCGAAACCGCTGAAACCATTCTGATGGACGCACGTCCCAACCTGATGATGGCTACCGCTGGCCAGAAGGCTACTTCTATCGGCGACGTTGACATCACCATCATCGAAATGGCTCCCAAGATTCTGAACGGCGTTTGCCAGCCCAACAGAATTCCTCTGATGCACGCTCTGGACCGCAACAACGTTCACATCAACGTGAACACCAAGGTTCTGGAAGTTACCGACTCCTCCGTCAAGGTACAGCGCAAGAACGCTGCCGGCGAATGGGATAAGGAAGAATGGCTGGAAGGCTTCGACTACGTTCTGTTCGGTCTGGGCGCTCGTAACTACGATCCTCTGTCCGCAGCTCTGAAGGAATTCGTTCCCGAAGTAGGCGTAATCGGCGACGCTATCAAGGCACGTCAGTCCTCCGATGCTATGCACGAAGGCTTCGAATGGGCTTACAACCTGTAATTTCATTCTAAAACAAATTAAGAGCACCCCAATGGGGTGCTCTTTTTTGTAATTCGTTCTATTTTTACATTAACAGTTCGATAAACAGAAATTTGAAGGGGCAAAAGGCCCCCTTGCCTAAAGGGCTCGACGCGTAAGCATACAGTCCTGTGGACTGTTTGCAGCCAAAGAGAGTCGCAATCTATGATTGCGACGAGGGCTCGAAGGGCTGTCAGCGAAGCTGACTGGGGGATACTGCTGCAATGCAGTAAAATCCGGCAGAAAATTACAGCAAATCCGTATTTTTCAAAAGAATCCCTCCGTCACGGCTTACGCCGTGCCACCTCCCTTTAGGCAAGGGAGGCTTTGGTGCGTCAATTTTCCAACACTTCAAACTTCGATTAATCGAGGAATGTCTCGATATTTTCCGATGTATGTCATTCTGAGCGAAACAACGTGCAGCGAAGAATCTCAAATGCAAGAACAGTGTCCACTCTATCCGTGTATTTGAGATCCTTCTGCTGTGCCTCAGGATGACATGGTGTGGAGAAGATGTTTTTACACTTCAAACTCCGATTTAACAATCTTATCCGATATAAACAGTGTATAAAACAACAAAACGAGGGCAGATACCGCATCTGCCCTCGTTTTGTCGGGAAAAACAAATAGAAATAAGAAAAATAAGTAGTAAGAAGCACTTGCCTCTTGACATTGGTAATATTAATACACCAAAACGCTAAAGTCAACGGTTTCATTGCTAATTATTTCACATTCGGATGGTTGCACATAACACCCAAAAGGTATGGTCCTTGTATTGTGCAACTTTATAACAAAATAATTCCGCTGCCGAGTAGTCGACAGCGGGTTATCATCACTGAATATTCAGTTTCTTATCAAGAATCAGTTTAGTTCCCACAAAGGATACCACACTTAGTATGATAGCATATACAGACATTGCCATCAGTACGACTGCCATAATTGCGCCGTAGTTTCCGGAACTGTCCATCCCTATCAAATTGGCAAGTAATTCCAGAGCACTTTCTCCGAACAACTGTCCTGCCAGCGTCTGAATCACACCCAATACGCTCATCATCAGATAGTATGCAACAATTGCACCTGCTACGGGATGCTTTTTCCACAGCTGTCCCAGAGAGATTGCCAGATACACCATGTAAATGCCTTGTGCTGTAGACAGAAGCCCTACAACGATTGTCCAAACAGACAGCACAATAAATTCCAGTCCATTTAGACCGTTCATTTCCAGCAGCATGCGGAACATTTCCCGAAAGGTCATGCCCAGCTCTCCCCAAACCTCGGGATAGGAAATCATAACCATCACCCCTGCAAAGGTCAGCAGCTCCGTTCCAATCATCATAATCATGGCCGACAATGCTTTGGAGTGAATCAATTCACCGCTGGTAACAGGCAGAGTAAACATCAAGTATCCTTCATCGCCGTACATACCCTTATAGAAGCGCTGCAGCAATACCACCGTTGATACAATCATCATGGTTAGAATACTGAACACTGCCAGCATTACAACCAAAACGGGAATAATCGCTTCCGTGCCTTCCACATACATCATCCCCTCCACATCGGGACGCAATACCAAACGGGATAATACGCAAAGAGACAGCACAACCGCCCACATGGGAGCAAAGATGCGGATGAGATACCGCAGCTCGTATTTCATTAACTTACCAAACATCGCTGTACCTCCTTACCAGTGTGCGCGGAAGGTTTCGCGGAACAATGCATCCACGCTCTTGCCTTCCCGTTCACGAATTGCATCGGTTGTATCGTGGAGCACAACTTTGCCCTCCTGCAGGAAAATCACTTCATCCAGCACACGCTCGATGTCCCCGATCAGATGTGTGGAAATAATGACCGTACTGTCGGGATGATAGTTCGCCAGAATGGTATCCAAAATCAAATCTCGGGCTGCAGGGTCAACACCTGCAATGGGCTCATCCAGCAGATACAGCTTCGCTGCACGGCTCATAACCAGAATCAGCTGCACCTTTTCCTTCATACCTTTGCTCAAGGTCTTGATTTTTGCGTTAGAATCAATTCCCAGCGTTCTGCTCATTGCTTCCGCATGTTCTCTGCTGAAGTCAAAATAGAAGTCCTCAAACAGGTTGAATACATCCTTGACCTTCATCCATTCCCCGAAATAGGGTCGGTCGGGCAGATAGCTGACCTCACTTTTGGTAATCACTCCGGGTGTATTTCCGCCAATTAGTACCTGACCTGCATCTGCCTTCAGCAGACCGTTCAAAATTTTGATCAGAGTGGTCTTGCCGGATCCGTTAGGTCCCAAAAGTCCGATAATTTTCCCGCTTTCAATGGTCAGTGATACGCTGTCCAATGCTTTTTTCGCACCGTAATACTTCGTTACATCCCTGATTTCTACCAGATGTTCACTCATGAATCCATTCCTCCAGTACTTGCGCAGCCTCCTCAGAAGTATATCCAAGCTGATTCATTCCGCTGAGATACTGCTTAATGACATCCTGCGCAATCATCTTACGCAGAGCTTCGATTTTATCGCGGTCTTCCGTCACAATTCGACCGATTGTTCCCATGGAGCGAGCCAATCCATCCCGCTCCAGCTCCGTCAGAGCTCTCTGCATGGTATTGGGATTCACTCCCGCATCTACCGCAAGCTCACGTACAGAGGGCAGCTTACTGCCGGGAGGATAATTTCCCGTTACGATTCCAACAGCAATCTGCTCTTTTAATTGCTGCCATATGGGACGACCGGCTATAATATTCCATTTCAAATATGTCACCTCTTGTATGTGTTACTGTATTAGTTTACTAATACAGTAACACATACAATGAAATGTGTCAACAGAAAAATAAAAAACCGGTGTCAGACTCTTGGTCTGTCACCGGTTTTTTATGTGAGCAGCACGAATCGGCCAATTAAGCCATTTCGTTCATCTTCTTGTCCATAGCGGACTTCTTGTGAGCTGCGTTGTTCTTGTGGATCAGGTTCTTGCCTGCTGCACGGTCAACTGCGCTAACTGCAACCTTATAGGTAGTTGCGGCAGCTTCCTTATCACCTGCAGTTACAGCTGCGTCGAACTTCTTCATTGCAGTCTTCATTGCGGACTTTTCAGCCTTGTTCTTTGCCTGCTGTTCCTTGTTCTTGCGGTCTCTCTTCATCTGGGACTTGATGTTGGGCATGCTTCTATTGCCACCTCCTACTATAATTTAGCCAGCCAATTTGACTTGCGGATTATAATTTTAGCAGGTAATCACAAAAAAAGCAAGCATTTTTTTGATTTTTTTCATAAAAAAATTCTGATGTATAGTTTTGTGGTTTTGGGAGATTCTAACCACAATATTTTGTATTTAACAGGAGGTTTTGATCCTATGAATCACACTGTTCGTACTGACCTTGCAATGGAACGGCTTGATTTTGCAAAAAAATCTCATGGCTTGGGCAGGGGAGTGGATGGGGTTACTTATAAACGGAAAATATTTTGCGGAATTGCAGTTCACTCTATGGAAATAATTTCCGACTCCGCTTCAGATATATTACGTAAACCCATCGGATTATATTATACTATTTCTTTAAAAAAGCTTCTGAAGCGCTGTGACAATTCTTTTATTCATGGTGTAAACTGCATTGCAGAAGTACTGCGTTCCGTGCTTCCAAAGGGCAATCGTTTCCTCATTGCTTGTCTCGGTAATCCTCAAATTACGCCCGATGCTATTGGACCGCTTTGTGCGAAACAAGTCATGGTCACAAGACATTTAAAAACATACATGCCCGAAACCTTTTCTGACTTTGCAGAGGTTTCCTTGGTTTGTCCCGGAGTGCTTGGTACAACAGGGATTGAGAGTGCATCTCTGGTGAAAGGTGCTGTAGATGCTGTTCAGCCTGATGTCGTAATTGTTGTGGACGCGCTGACCGCAAGCAGCATGGACAGGCTTTGCTGCACGATCCAAATCTGCAACACAGGAATTGAACCCGGATCGGGCGTGGGAAACAGACGATATGCGCTCAATCGTGATACGTTGGGGGTTCCTGTTATTGCCGTCGGAATGCCAACAATTGTGGATGTTTCTACATTATTATTTAATAGTGAAAACAGTGGAGAGGGAAGTGTATCTCTTTCCGAACAAATGATGGTCACTCCCCGTGAAATTGATGCGCTTGTTTCCGACAGCGCCAAGTTGATTGCATACGGCATTAACACAGCTTTACACAACGACTTGTCTCTTGAGGATATTGACTTGTTTATCAGTTGATGTTTCACGTGAAACATTTAATGATTCGTGTCTTCCGATGTTTCACGTGAAACAAAAATCTATGTGTTTCACGTGAAACATTTTGTCGAAAGCCTTGAAAATAGAATCGGACGTTGTTATAATACAAAAACAGTACGAAAAAGGTAAATAAATGTTTTTACAAAAGATTTGAGGTATCACATGGCAAAAATCATTGCTGTTGCGAACCAGAAGGGCGGGGTAGGGAAGACTACCACCTGCGTGAATCTGACCTATGCACTCAAAAAAAGAGGAAGGAAGGTTCTTCTGGTAGACTGTGACGCACAGGGTAACGCCACCTCAGGCATGGGCGTGGATAAAAGCATCACCCCCAACATGTATTCCATTCTGACACAGGATGTACCTGCGCAGGAATGCATCATCAAGACCAAATATGGTGACGTGATTCCCACAAACAAGGATCTGTCAGGTGCAACCGTTGAACTGGTTGACATGGAAGACAGAGAATACATCTTAAAAAACGCACTGGAACCCATCAAGGATGCATATGACTACATATTCATCGATTGTCCTCCTTCTCTGGAGCTTTTGACAGTCAATGCTCTGGCTGCAGCCGACAGCGTGCTGGTTCCCGTACAGTGTGAATACTACGCACTGGAAGGCATCGCGGATCTAACAACTACCATTAAGATGATCAATGCGAACATCAATCCGAAGCTGGAAATTCAGGGGATCGTGCTGACTATGTTTGACAGCAGAACCAACTTCTCCGAGCAGGTAGCTTCCGAAATCAAACGGTATTTTGGAGATAAAGTATATAACACCAGAATACCCCGAAATATCCGTCTGGCAGAAGCACCCAGCCACGGCAAGCCCGTCATCGCATATGACCGTATCTCTCGCGGTGCATCTGCATATATCAAGCTCGGTCTGGAACTGGTCAAACAGATAGAAGGAAAGTAAGAGGTAACACTATGGCAAAAAGCGCAAAAAAAGGCCTGGGTACAGGTCTGGGTGCATTGCTTGGCAGCGAAACCGTTGCAGAAAGCACCTCCAAACCTTCCTCACTTCCTATTTCGAAGGTCGAACCCAAGGCAGACCAACCTCGTACAACATTTGATGAAGTCGCTCTGACAGAACTGAGCGAATCCATCAAGCAGCATGGCATCATCCAGCCCATCACCGTACGCAAGCTGCCCTCCGGATATTATCAGATCATCGCAGGCGAACGCCGCTGGCGCGCAGCACGCATGGCAGGTCTAAAAGAAGTACCTGTAAACATCATCGAGGCAGACGATAAGCTTGCAGCCGAACTGGCACTGGTGGAAAATCTCCAGAGAGCAGATTTGAACCCCGTAGAAGAAGCAAAGGGCTATCAACGTCTGATTAAGGAATTCGGTCTGACACAGGAAGAAGCTGCGCAGGCAGTAGGGAAGTCCCGTCCTGCTGTCACAAATGCAATGCGTCTGCTGACCCTGCCCGCCGAAGTCGTGGAATTGCTGGAAGCAGGCATGCTTTCCGCAGGTCACGCCCGCGCACTGCTGGCCATTCAGGAGGATGATCTGAAAATTGAAGCCGCAAAAATGATTGTGGCAAAGGGTCTGAGTGTCCGTCAGACCGAATCTCTGGCCGTAAGCCTGGGCAAGAGAAAAGAAAAAAATGAAAAGAAACCCGTCGGAATCGATTATCTTGCACTGGCTGCAAAGCAGCTGGAAACCAGTCTGGGCCGCAAGGTACGCATGACCGAAGGAAAAAAAGGCGGTAAAATCGAGTTGGAATACTATGACGCCGACGACCGCGAAGCACTGATGGACGCTCTGCGCACCATCGGCAATAAACTTCCCAAAAAGAACGAAAGATAAGAGGAGAAAATTGATATGCTGGACATTAAGTTTATCCGCGAAAATCCTGAACTCGTAAAGGAAAATATCAAGAAGAAATTCCAGGACCACAAGCTGCCCCTGGTTGATGAAGTCATTGCTCTGGATGCTGAGCTGCGCGCAACCATCCAGAAGGCACAGGACCTGCGTACCGCTCGCAATCAACTGAGCAAGAAGGTCGGTATGCTGATGGGTCAGGCAAAGAAGGATCCTTCTAAGCTGGCAGAAGCTGAAGCAGTTAAGGAAGAAGTACGTAAGGATGCTGAACTGCTGGCACAGCTGGAAGTACAGGAAGGTGAACTGAACGAAAAAATTCGTAAAATTATGTTGACCATTCCTCAGATTATCGATCCCTCCGTTCCCATCGGTCCCGATGATGAACACAACGTAGAAGTACAGCGTTTCGGTGAATGTGTCGTTCCTTCTTTCCCCATTCCTTACCACACCGATATTATGGAAACCTTTGATGGTATTGATATGGAAGCAGCAGGCCGTGTTTCCGGCAGCGGCTTCTACTACCTGCTGGGCGATATCGCACGTCTGCACGAAGCTGTTTTGGCTTACGGCCGCGACTTCATGATCGACAAGGGCTTTACTTACTGCATTCCTCCCTTCATGATTCACGGCAACGTAGTAGAAGGCGTTATGAGCCAGACCGACATGGATACCATGATGTACAAGATTGAAGGCGAAGACCTGTACCTGATCGGCACCTCCGAACATTCCATGATCGGTCGTTACATCGACCAGATCGTTGATGCAGATTCTCTGCCTCACACTCTGACCTCCTATTCTCCCTGCTTCCGTAAGGAAAAGGGTGCACATGGCATCGAAGAACGCGGTGTTTACCGTATCCACCAGTTCGAAAAGCAGG